>CALGIY010000307.1 GCA_937914965.1 uncultured Thermoanaerobacteraceae bacterium
TAAAGCCGTATCTGATATGCATACCCCGGTTTCCGGGACCGTGACTGCGGTCAACGAAGAACTAGAAGATGCTCCTGAAGCCCTTAACAATGAACCCTACGGGAAGCATATCGCAGTACTCAAGATGAGTGATAAAGCGGAACTAGAAAAACTGATGAATTCTGAGGAGTACACCGCTTTTTGTGAAAAAGAGGAATAGGGGGTAATTTTCTTGGCTTATACACCCAATCCTTCCCAGATTGTTCAGGAGATGCTGGAGTCTATGGGCATGGAGGGCATCGATGAGCTTTTTACTGATATCCCTGGAGAACTTAAACTGAAGAGTGATCTGGAACTCGGTGAACCCTTGTCAGAACTGGAACTGCGTAAAAAAATGAGTGAACTGGCGGCAAAGAATGTGACCACCGGGGAATACCCATGCTTTTTGGGTGCTGGGGCCTATGACCACTATGTTCCTGCGGTTGTAGAGCATGTGCTGTCCAGATCAGAGTTTGTCACAGCTTATACCCCATACCAGGCGGAATTGAGCCAGGGTGTGCTGCAGAGTATTTTTGAATACCAGACGATGATTTGCAGCCTAACTGGGATGGATGTGGCCAACGCCTCGATGTTTGATGGGGGAAGTGCTCTGGCGGAGGCTTGTTCGCTGGCTGTAGATGCTACCCGCAGGAAAAGAATAATTGTTACCGATACGGTCAACCCACAGTACCTGAAAGTGATCAGGACCTATGCCCTGGGAGAAAAGATGGAGATAGTAGTGGTTCCAGGACAAGACGGGATCACAGATGCAGATGAGGTTATCAGGCTGATTGATCGGGATACTGCAGCAGTAGTTATTCAAAACCCCAACTTCTATGGTTTGCTGGAAACAGATATCGAGAGAATCGAGCAGGCAGTCCATGCCAGCAAAGGGCTGCTGATAATGTCTGTGGACCCCATCTCCCTGGGTATTTTGAAGCCACCGGCAGACTTGGGTGCAGATATTGCTGTTGGGGAAGGACAAGCCCTGGGTAACCCTTTGAGTTTCGGCGGACCTTATCTTGGTTTCTTTGCCGTCAAGAAGAAGTTGATGCGCCGGGTGCCGGGGCGTCTTGTTGGTGAAACCAAGGACCTGGATGGGAAGAGGGCCTTTGTGCTGACCCTACAGGCCCGGGAGCAGCACATCAGAAGAGAGAAGGCTTCCTCTAATATCTGCTCTAATGAAGCCTTGTGTGCCTTGGCGGCCACAGTTTACCTGTCGGTGGTAGGGCCAAAAGGTCTGCGGGCTATTGCCACCAGATGCCATGAACTGGCCTGTTATGCCCGGGAGCGCCTGGTAGATGCCGGGTATTCTTTGAAGTACCAGCAGCCTTTTTTCAAAGAGTTTCCTGTCAAGGTAAATGATCCTGCTGTTGTCAATGGCGCTCTTTTAAAACAGGGGATCATCGGGGGTTTTGACCTGGAGGATGCCCTGCTCTTGACCTTCACCGAAAAGAGAACCAAGAGTGATATTGACCGTCTTGTGGATGTGCTGAAGGGGGTGCTGGTATGAGCAAGCTGATCTTTGAAAGGAGTGTTCCGGGGAGTAGTGGCTTCTCACTGCCGGAAAGAGATGTTTCTCCTGTTGAACTAGAAAGTTCTCTTCCCCAGGAATTACTGAGAGAGGAGGACCCGCTTCTGCCTGAGGTGAGTGAGGTGGAGGTGGTGCGGCACTTTACCGAACTTTCCCAGAAGGCATATGGTGTGGACAGCGGGATGTATCCTCTGGGGTCCTGTACCATGAAGTATAACCCGAAGATCAATGAATGGGCCGCACGCCTGCCGGGCTTTGCCACCACGAACAACCCCATCGACATCACGGCCCTGGGCTACGAGAACCCGGGGCTGCATGCGGACGTGCTGAACGTCCTGCTGACGGACCCGGCGGTGCGCACGGTGGTACCCATCCTGACGACGCTGGACGATTACACGGAGGTCAGCCGGCTGCTGGCCGGGGTGCGCGCGAATACGGGGTGCGACATGATCGCTTTGTGGAGCGGCGGCGCGTACGAGACGCAGTCGCGCGAGATCCTGCGGCAGGCCGGCAATGGGCACGTCCACGTCGACCACGCGCGCCCGGCTGCGCGCGTTGTAAAAGCCAATCAACGTGCCCGCCAACGCCAGGCCGGCCACCGCCCACGCGCTATAGCGGCGCA
>CALGIY010000308.1 GCA_937914965.1 uncultured Thermoanaerobacteraceae bacterium
ACTACATCCCATCTCCTCCCTTAATAGAGGCAGCAAGGCAGGTGATGCCGCTCCGATCCCCACAAGATTCTGAGGACGTATTTTTTTTCGCTGCTCCATTTCCCAGATGCGGTAAGCTGGTTCCTGCTCCCAGGAAATGAACATAGCCTCAATTTCAGCAACAATGCGCTGCACTGTCTTTTCTAAAACCAGTTTCGCTGTCTGCTGTGGCGCCATTCCTAGTTCCTTGCCTAACATCTCCATAGCCCGGACAGCTTGTCTCTCTTCCCCGATCTCCACCAGATCCAGGGCCCGCATAGCATCTGTCGGTGTGGGGGATGGACCTCCCATGCAATAAGCAGGTCCCTCTCGATAAGGCATGATCTGCAAAATGCCATCCTCAACCATTAAACAGCTATCACCGCCAACGGCGGCAGAACTGGTAGCAAAGGCTCTGACATGTGTAAGCATCTCATCGATACACGCACCCTTAGAGGCCAGCAAAGGCTCGCCGGAAAGAATAAGAGCCAGGTCTGTGGTGGTTCCACCGATATCCACTACAACCGAAGTTTTTCCTTTTGGGGTAAGAGCTAAGGCACCAAGTGTACTGGCAGCTGGGCCGGAGAAGATAGTTTCCACAGGTTTTAACACAGAACTGCTAAAGGATAATGTGCCCCCATCAGCCTTTAAAATATAGAGTGGGGCAGCAATACCTTTCTGTTCAAGAAGTTCCCTCACCTCAGAATAAAAGGTATCAAACCTGTGCTGTGTTGCCAGGGTCAGCAGTGTGGTGTATACCCTGCGTGGAAAATTCAAGCGACCGGTTATCTGGTGACCCATAGCCACAGTTAAACCTGGAATGTTTTCCTGAAGATATGAAGCCACAAGTTTCTCATGTTTATTGTTTCGCTGAGAAAACTTTCCCACAACTGCAACCCGCATAATCCCTGATTCTTGAATCTTTTGAGCACAGGCTTTGATTTCTTGTTCATCAATGCCCCAGATTAGATCGGAAGAGCACACGTCTGAACTCCAGTC
>CALGIY010000309.1 GCA_937914965.1 uncultured Thermoanaerobacteraceae bacterium
TAGATTTAAAGGAGATTATCTTTTTCACAGTGTTCCTATGGATCGTGAGCAGAATATAATTCCTGAAGAGGCGGCAAAGCTGGGGACGCCTTGTTCTCACGGATGTATACGATTGGAAGTTGAGGATACAAAATGGATTTATGATAATATCCCCACAGGGACGCCTGTTTTTATACATAATTAATTTTGCTTGATTTTGCACACTATGGCTGCTGTAATCATATCTAGGATTTGATCACTTCTTGTCCGCAGCAGCAGTTCGTTTCTACGCAAAATCTTGGGCAGTCTGGCTGTTACCTGTTTTGTTGGCTGGTATACTTTCAAAACATTGCACTCAAAATCATCGTAGCTGTATACTTTAAATCTTTCCACTCCAGCCTTTGCTGCGGTTCTTTCCAGCAAGGCGACCACTATATCCTGATAGGAGGCGCAGGTAGGTACCGGGAGTAATTCTGCCAGCAAGGGGACCACTCTTTCCATAATAATTCTCTTCTGTGGCATTCCATCCGAAGCTCCCCATCCATCTAGGATGTCTTTCAGTTTTTCCTGTTCCATCTGCAGTATGATGTCTAGGAAATATTCCTCGTCGCGGTTGACATCAATGCAGTATCTCCTACCGTGATACCCTTTGAATATCTTCAATGTATCGAAATATCCTAACTCAATATTATTGTGCGCCCGTTTTCTGGTAAAATCAAAGATGCTTCCCAGGCTTTCACTAGGCTTAATTAGGGTGACCTCTAAATCTTTCATATTTTCCCATTTTTTTAGGCCTTTGCGTACAAGCCTAACAGCAATAATGTTTTTAAACCCTTTTTGGGCAAGCAAACTGACCGGTAGGTTGTCATAAATACCGCCATCAATAAATGCTTTGTTGTCAATGCGCTGTCTTTGGAATCCCGGTATACTGGCGCTTGCCAGGAGATAGTCGATCAGCTTTCCTTGTGGGATATCATGTAGGAACAATCTCAAAGGAGTCAAATCAGTAAGGGATACGGTGACAATGCCGAATTCCAACCCTGTTTTTCTAATTCTTTGTTCATCTATGTGTTGTTGTAGAAGAGAGCGGAGAGGAGCAGTGTTCATTCCCCGGTTGTGAAAGATGTTTTTAATGCCTTGTAGTAAACTAGATGTGTCATCGGAGGTTATTTTGAGGTGTTTGACTTTTTCAAGTAATTCATCATCGATCTTGACAACCTTGGAGGGGGTGATATCACTCCAAATGTCCAGGGCCATCTCAAAATCCCCCTGTACCATCATCGCCCCGTTTAGTGCACCGACAGAAGTCCCGGCAACACCTTGATAATCAACCCCGAGTTCTCTCAGCGCTTTCCATACACCAAGCTGATATGCGCCCCTGCCGCCTCCGCCTTCTAGAACAATACCATACATCTCAAGTCACTCCTGCTGTAAATTTACGGGATCGCTTGGTCTTATTATTACCAGCAAATCCGGAAGATTAGATTTTTGAATTTTGTGAAGTAGTTATTATGATCTTTAATCATTCAGTGGAAAAATCCTGCCGCCTTTCGAAAATAGAAAAACCGACTAATTTCTAATTGATAACTTATAAGGTATAGAACCCTCGGAAGGGCGAGTTATTGGGAAATATTTTGTACCGGGTGTATTGACAAAATGCTCCTATGTTAATATAATCGCTATAGGCATAATACATATAGAGGGGATTACCATCATGTGCGATCACCATCACCATTCAGGAGATAAAAAAAGATCAGGTTGTCACTGCGGCGGGGGACTGCCTGTCGAGAAGTTCATGCAGCCATGTCTGCTTATACTGCTAAAAGAGCGGTTTGCCCACGGCTATGACCTGATCCAGATGCTGCCCGAATTCGGTTTCACTGAAAGGCTGGACCCGGGTTCTGTTTACCGGAACCTGCGCCGTCTGGAGGAAGACGGACTGGTAACATCCCACTGGGATGTGGGTGAAGGCGGACCCGCCAGGCGATTGTACAGCCTGACCGATGAGGGTGAGGAGATGCTGCATGCCTGGGCGGTTCATATCAGGCAGCAGCGCAAGCGGATGGATGATTTTTTGGATAGGTATCAATCTCTCTTTGATATCAAAAACCAGTGAGGGAGGGGGTGAAAAGTATGTGTGGTTGCGGCGATAAGCATGCTAAGGTTGATACCTGCTGCTGCGGCGGCGGGTTGAAGAGGCGTTTCTTCACCAAGGAAGAAAAGATTGCCAAGCTGGATGATTACATTAAGGACCTGCAGATGGAAATAAAAGCGGTTGAGGCGAAGATCCAGCACATTAAGGAACACAAATAATTGAACTGTTTATCATCTGCCCTGGGTGCTTTCCCAGGGTATATTTTTTTTCGGTACGAATCCCAGATAATTATTGAGGGCATATGCCAGATAGGATAGAATTATAATGTAACTTTACTAATAAGTATCCCGGAAGGGGAAAAGGGTGAACAAATGGGTTTTTATGAAGAACTCAAGGCAAAAACAGAACAACTTGTGCAAGAAAGAGGATTAGAGGATTATCCTGTCGAGGTAAAAGGCAAGGTACTGAAGCCGGTAGAGGCCATTGGAGATCCCCAAAGGCGTGATTTTCCAATCCTGAAGGGGAAGGAGTTTATGGTGGAAGCAGATTTTCAGGGGTGCAAGGGGCAGGCATTCACCGGTGAACCCCAGGGATTTCAGGGAACGTTAAAGGAGATTTTAACTATCCCCCTGCGGGAGAAAAGCAGCGGAGAGAAAGCAGCATTTATTGCTACCTTAAACGCGGTGATGAACTATCTCAATCTGGCAGATCGGACTCGGCACTGCCATAATGAAAAACCAGAGAATTGTGCTAGGGAATTGGGAAGTTACATCAAAGAAAAATACGGGAATGTCCGGATAGGATTTGTAGGATACCAACCAGCAATGATCGATCACCTGCACCGGGATTTTGAGCTGCGGGCACTTGACCTCAACCCTGACAACATAGGCAAGGTTAAAAGTGGTGTACTGATTGAGGATGGGGAGAAGAACCGGGATGAAGTGGTGCAGTGGGCGGATATTCTCTTGGTAACAGGGAGCACTGTGGCCAATGGGACCATTGAATATTTTTATAGTCTTGAGAAACCGGTGCTTTTTTACGGCAATACCATTGCGGGAACTGCAGTTCTGATGGGGCTAGAACGTGTCTGCTTTTTTGGCAATTAAACATGGTAACTCTGATGGCAGTTGCCATCAAATACCAATATAAAAACACCCCCAAAATAGTCCATCAAGCAGGATTATCGTTTGGTGATCAGGAATATTTCTTATTAAAAATAATATTGTTCTCCGAGTCTAGTTACCTGTGGTGCTTTACGGCTATGGCGACTGGACCCGTAGGGTAGGCCTGGAAACGGGTATACCTCCCAGTAAGGAAAGGAGAGCAGTTTGCGATGAAAGCCGGGCTGCGATCTGCCCGGTTATTTTGTTTTTGTAGGAGGCAGCAAAATTCAAATATTGTGGGGGGGTGGATGAATCTGGAGAGGGTATTTGTTGGGATTGATGATACGGATAATCTTGAAAGCAGAGGTACAGGGTGGTTGAGCAGACAGCTCGGCAAAAATATCTGTGTTGAGTTTTCCGGTGTCCGGCTACAGGGTGTGACCAGGCACCAACTTTTGGTACACCCGGATATTCCCTATACTTCTCACAACAGCTCGGCGTGTCTGGACCTATTGTTTGAGGATGGGCTGCCTGATGACTTTTTTACCTTTGTCAGCGATTTTATTGCTGGAAGGAGTGCTTCGGGGTCAGATCCAGGTATTTGTGTTGCTTTTGCTAAATGGGTGACAAAAACTGTGCAGTCTTTTGGACTATCAGCTCAAAAGGAGGTACTTACCAAGGGATTTGCTGCTGGTCTTGCCGAAGATGAGGACATCTTCCTTCAAGAATTAGGGGGTACCGGACAGGGAATTATAGGTGCCCTTGCTGCGGTGGGCCTGCGGGCGACCGGGAATGACGGCAGGTTTATTGCACTGGAAGGTATCAGGAAATTAGAGGGCGTTGTCAAAGTCAGTCAGATGTTAGCCAATTCAGGGGTTGCCCGGGTACTCGACGAAACTGGGAAAGATATCCCGGAAGATGACCAGGTAAACACTTTTGATTGGGTCAGACCTGGATTGTTTGATGATCAACCTGTGTTTTATGTGGCCCCAGATCCTTCAGGAAAGGCGGGAATGTGGGTTCCTCTTCATGGAAGGAAGCAAAAAAAGGAAGTATAAAAATCAAATTAGAGAGTTGACAAAGAGCCCCGGGGATACAGTCTCCCCGGGGCGGGCATTTTCTGCTATTTGTCTGCCATCCTGTGATGGGATATAATCGAATTGAAGCTTTTTTTTGGACAATATGTCAATTAAAAAGGAGGTCAGTATGGTGGACAAACCCAAAATCTTTGTACGTGAGCGGTGCAATGTCAGTGAATGGGAGAAGAAGCCGCTCTTTAATGTAGTGGGTGTCGTGGGTACTGATTTGAAGATCTATGTCAAGCACATCAGGAAGTTGGAAGTAGAGGAAATTGCGAAACAGATTGGTGCAGATTTGATTTACCTAGAGTCTGGTAAAAAAGATGAACTCGAAGAAGATGATGATGATTAAGCAACATTACCAGGAAGGGTTTTGTCGATGGCTTTAATCAGAGAGAAAGACAATAAAAAACTCCATGTGAAAAGTAAACTGATGGGTGAGTCCCTGGTAGGTAGAGAGTTTTTAAGCAGCCTGGAGTACAGGGAACAGTACCGGCTTCTTCCCCAGGTCAATGTGCTGAAGATCGGTGGCCAGAGCATTACCGACGGTGGCGCCCGGAGTATCTTACCTGTAATTGATGAGATCATTGCCAATAAGCAGAAACACAAGATGATTATCTCCACCGGGGGAGGCACCCGATCCCGGCATGTTTATGCTATAGCGCTGGAACTGGGTATGCCCACAGGTATTATTGCCAAGTTGGGGCAGAGCATTTCTGAGCAGAACGCCCTGATGCTTACTACTTTACTCAGTCCTCATGGGGGAGTGAAGGTGGGGCATGACGATATTCCGAAACTATCTGCATATATTACCCAGGGGTGTATTCCGGTGATTCACGGAATGCCGCCTTATGGCTATTGGGAGCATCTGCCCAAAGAAGGCCGCTTACCTGCCAACCGCACTGATGTGGGTGCCTATCTGCTGGCAGAGGTTATCGGGGCCAAGCAGTGCATTTTTGTCAAAGATGAAGATGGTTTATATACAGACAACCCCAAGGTCAATCCTAAGGCTGAGTTGATCCCTAAAATCGGTGCCCAGGAGTTAATTGAACAGGACCTGGATGACCTGATCATCGAAAGGGTGGTGCTGGAGATGCTTCTCTCTGCACAGAGTGTCACCCAGATTCAGATCATCAACGGCCTGAAAGAGGGTATGATCACCAGAGCACTGGCCGGGGAACATGTTGGAACTATAATCTATAAAGATAAATAAAAGTGAGCCGATCTCAAGTTTGCCGGGGCTGCAGCGCCTCGGCATTATGTTTTTTGATAATGTTGAGGATCCAAACTGCCTTGAATCTGTTAATTACTGAGCAGAGGAGTTTTTTAACTGCTGGAGAATAGAAAAAAGAGGAGATCTCCGAGTCCACTGTCCGAAATTATTTACTGTGGCAGTTGGACCGTTAGGGTATACCAGGGAAACCGGTATGCCTCCCAGTGCGGAAAGGAGAACTACTGCTGTTAACCGGACGCTGGGATTACCCTGTCTGGTTTTATTATTTTGGACCCGAGGGTTTACCATCATTAATAGGAAGATGAGTAGATGACTCAAAAAATTGAATTGATCGGGGTTTCCAAGAGGTACAAAAGAGAATCAAGTGAACGTTGGGCCTTGCGAGAGATTAATTTAAAAATCTCACAGGGCGAGTTCGTGGGTATAGCTGGCCGCAATGGTTCCGGTAAAACCACCCTGGCCAGGATGATGAACGGCTTGATCCTCCCGACAGCAGGGAGGGTACTGGTAAATGGGATGGATACCACCGATAGTGGTGTTCTATCCAGGATCAGGAGTTTGGTGGGGATGGTTTTTCAAAACCCGGACAACCAGATCGTCAGTCCCATAGTCGAAGAGGATATTGCTTTTGGACCTCAAAACCTTGGCCTTCCCCTGGAGGAGGTCAAAGAGCGGGTGGAGCGAGCCTTAAATGTTATGGGGCTTGAAGAACTGCGCTTCCATGCCCCTCATCTTCTCTCTGGCGGTCAAAAGCAGAAGGTTGCTATTGCTGCTGTGATGGCTATGCAGCCATCTTATCTTGTTCTAGATGAGCCAACTGCTATGCTTGACCAGCAGGCAAATTATGATTTGATCGGGCAGTTGAAAAGACTGCACCGGGAATACAACATGACCATCATTTTGATCTCTCACCATATGGAGGATCTAACTTTTGCTGACCGGGTCATAGTGTTAGATAATGGCTGTGTAAGGTTGGATGGCCCTCCGGTAGAGGTCTTTCAGGATACTGCTAGGCTGGAAAGCTACGGTCTGCGGTGTCCAGAAGTTATTCAGTTAGCAGCTAAGCTTCGCAGCAAGGGCTGCGAATTAGATCCAGGGATTGTTAATCTTGAACAGATGGTGAAAAACATATGCCGATTATTGATGTTGAAGGTTTAACGTATATCTATGCTAAAGGGACGCCCTATGCCAGGAAAGCCTTAAATCAGGTCTCTCTTTCTATAGACCAGGGTGAGTTTATAGGTGTTGTTGGAGCAAACGGTTCTGGCAAGTCTACCCTTGTCCAGCACTTCAACGGGCTGCTGCAGCCTACAAAGGGAAGGGTCACTGTTTGCGGTCGGGATACCAGCAGTAAAGAATACCGAAACAGCCTCTGGAGGAAAGTTGGCATGGTCTTTCAGTTCCCTGAGCAGCAGTTATTCGCGGAGACGGTTGCTCAGGATGTGGCCTATGGCCTGAAAAACTTGGGATTGTCTCAAGATGAGATTAACCGCCGGGTTCCATTTGCTTTAGAACAGGTTGGCCTTGACCCGACAGAGGTCGCCGATTTGTCACCACTTGTTTTGAGCGGAGGGATGCGCAGGAGGGTTGCCCTGGCCACTGTGTTGGCCATGCAGCCGGAGATCCTGGTCTTGGATGAACCTACAGCTGGGCTGGACGCTGTAGGAAGGGAGGTTATCCTCCAGATCATCAAAGATCTGCAGCAGGAGAGGAATACTACGGTGATCATGGTATCACACAGCCTCCGAGAACTCATACCCCTCGTCGACCGGCTGGTTGTGCTGAACAGAGGCAAAGTTGCTGCCTGCGGGACCCCAGGAGAGGTGTTGGGCTGTAACCCTCTTCAGAATTTAAAGGGAATCGGGCTGCCAGATTACCTGCGCTTGATTTGTGAGCTGAAAGAGCGCGGGGTTCAGTTTGAGAATCCGGTTACTACATTTCAGGATGCTGAACAGGCACTGGAGAAGCTGATCAAGGAGAGTGTGAGATGAAAGGCCCCAAATTTGGCCAATATATTATCGGGGATACAGCAGTAAACAGGCTTGATCCCAGGACGAAAATCATCGCCTGTTTTATAATTATTTTTTCCACTTTGATCATCTATAAGTGGCCGGTTATCCTGGTCAACATCCTGATTATTGCCGCAGCAATTCATCTTGCTGGGATCCAACCAAAGCTGGTTTTGAAGAGTATCTGGCGGCTGTGGCTGCTATTATTGCTGACACTTATCTTCCAGTCGCTGCTCACTGAGGGAAAGGTAATTCTATCCCTGGGCAGTCTTACTGTAACACAGGAAGGGGTAACCCTCGGTATTTCTACAATTCTGCGCTTAGTGATTTTGCTGCTCACATCGTGTCTGCTGACCTCAACGACATCTACAATTCAGCTGGCCGCCGGGATGGAAGCGGTGTTTGCGCCCTTAAGATTTCTAAAAATACCTGTTAACCAGTTTTCCATGGTGATCAGCATAGCCTTGCGGTTTATTCCGGACATTATACAGGAGGCAGAAACTTTAACCAAGGCCCAGAAATCTCGGGGCGCTCCTTTGAATTCTCCTAAGGTGCTGGAAAGGATCAAGGGGTACTTTGCTGTGCTGATCCCTCTGTTGGCCAACTCACTCCAGCGTGCCGAGGATCTGGCCATGGCCATGGAAAGTAGGTGTTATACCGGGGGAGCCAGCAGATCCCGGCTTAGTGTTCTTTGTTTTAAAAGAAATGATTATTTGGTTCTAGTCTTGCTTTGCATAATGCTTCTTTTTGCACTGGTGGTTCGTTAATGGAGCATCTGGTAGTTATCTTGAGTAATACTGCTGCTGTTAGATATTACCACGTTTTCCCGAAAGGAATTTGGTAATATCCAGCGCATAACAAGTTTTTGTGAATTTCTGAAGACCGCCGTAAGGCGGTTTTTTTATGGTCGTGGATTGTTATTGAAATATTGTCAAAGGATTTCCAGCATATATGTAGAATAACAATATAAAACAAGTTATTCTCCGAGTCCACTAACCTAAAGCGTTGAGCTATGGTGGTAGGATCGGCAGGGTTTGCCTGGAAACGGGTACACCTCCCAGTGCGGAAAGGAGAACATAGTAGATTAGAGCTGGGTTCTGCTTTGCGCACCCGGCTTTTTTTGATCCGGATAATACCAAAAAATCGATAAATCTAAAACGGAAGAAGGGAGACAGTGCAGGGAAAGGATTTTCGAAAAAGTGTAATTGCTGGTGTTGTCATCATCATGATTATTATCGGCTGCGCTTACTTAATTGAGAATATTTCTAAAGACTTGGGTTTACCGGTAGTAACTTTTTGAAGATGCTGAGTTTTAATTAAACTGAAATAGGAAAATCAAATGAATAATTAATAGGGGATGTTCAGATGGATAGCAGGGTGGAAAAAATAATTAACGAAGTTAAGAAAGTAATTGTCGGTAAAGATGAAGTAATTAAAAAAACACTTATGGTAATAATCGCAGGCGGTCATATTTTGCTTGAGGATGTGCCCGGAGTCGGTAAAACAACAATGGCACTGGCTTTCTCTAAGGCTATGAACCTGGATTATCGCCGCGTTCAGTTCACATCCGATACAATGGCGAGTGATATTGTCGGATTCAGTATTTATAACAAGAAAACTGATAGCTTTGAATATAAACAAGGCGCTGTATTTTGCAATCTGTTTCTAGCTGACGAAATTAATCGAACCTCGCCCAAAACACAGGCTGCACTTTTGGAAGTGATGGAAGAGGGTAAGGTAACCGTTGACGGTGTTACATACGAAATTCCCGAGCCATTTATTTGCATCGCAACGCAAAATCCCATAGGAAGTGCCGGTACTCAGAATCTACCAGAATCCCAGCTTGACCGTTTCATGGTACGTCTTTCAATGGGTTACCCCAGTTTGGAAAAACAGATAGAAATAGTTAAAAATCGTCAGGAAGAAAATCCAATGAATACTGTCAAAAGGGTAGTGTCGCTGGATGATATTTTGGAGTTAAAACAAAATGTTCAAAAAGTATTCGTCATGGACGATGTCATAGCCTACGGTGCAAAGCTTTGTGAAGCGACAAGAGCATTGGAAATGGTAGAGCATGGTGCAAGCCCGCGTGCTGTGCTTGCATTGATTCAACTCTCTAAGGCACATGCATTGCTTAATGACAGGGATTACGTAATTCCCGAAGATATAAAAGCGATATTTCTTGATGTATGTAGCCACAGGATCGTTTTAAAACCACAGGCAAAAATTAAGAAGGAAACTGAAGAC
>CALGIY010000310.1 GCA_937914965.1 uncultured Thermoanaerobacteraceae bacterium
CTTATGATTTCGCACGGTCCCGGAAACCGGGGTATGCATATCAGATACGGCTTTTACAGATTCAATTACCCCGATACTCTCCCCCGCTTCAAACTCACTGTCAAGATCCGGCAGCTCGACAAAAACGATGTCCCCCAGGTGATCCTGGGCAAAATCAGTGATTCCAATAAAAGCGTTTTCGCCTTCTACCCGTACCCATTCATGGTCATCAGAGTAATAAAATCCTTCCTTGATTTCTGTTGACATAACAGATCACCTCATCCTTTTTTATTTATTTTTGGTACGTTTATAAAACAGACCCTTTCCTGTACAAGCCTTTACAGGTTTGTTCCGTATCATTATGTCAATCTCATTACCCACTTCAGCAAACTCACGCCTGATCAAGCATAAACCAAGGTTCTTATTCAGAGCTGGGGTATAGCCACCACTGGTTACATGGCCGATCTTCTCTCCATCTTTCCAAACTTCGTAATCGGCTCTGGGAATCCCCCTGCCTACCATCTCAAACTCCATCAGCACCCGCTCTAGACCTGTTTCCTTCTGCTTGGCCAGTGCATCTTTTCCGATGAAGGAAGGCTTCTCCAACTTCACAAAACGTCCAAAACCTGCCTCCAGTGGCGTGATGTCCTGGCTCAGTTCATGGCCATAAAGAGGCATTTTCGCTTCAAAGCGCAGGGTATCCCGTGCACCCAGTCCACAGGGCGCCACCCTGTCTCCTCCTTCTTTTAGGATCGCTTCCCAAAGATTGCAGGCATCCTCAGGTGATATATAGAGCTCAAAACCATCCTCACCTGTATAACCTGTACGAGAGATGAGACAGTCAATACCGGCCACCTTCACAGAAGGCAGGAAGTAGTAGTACTTCATACTCCCGAGGTCTGCATCACAGAGGGGCTGAAGAATTTCCTGTGCCAGCGGCCCCTGTAAAGCAATTTCAGCATAGCGATCTGAAACATTTGTAATAGTAGCTCCCGGGATAGAATGTTCCTGCATCCAGACAAGATCTTTTGCGGTATTGGCTGCATTGATAACGAGGAAGTAGTGGGTGGGTGAAAATTTACATACCATTAGATCGTCAACTACCCCGCCATGCTCATAGCACATTGGGGAATACCGTATTTGCCCTACAGCCATTTCGGTAAAATCGTTGGTAAGCAGGTTGTTAAGAAATTCTAATGCTCGCTCCCCTGTCACCTCCACTTCTCCCATATGAGAGACATCAAAAATCCCAGCTTTACTGCGTACCATTTTATGTTCAGCAATAATACCCTGGTACTCCACCGGTAGTTCCCAGCCCCCGAAGTCGATCAGCTTCCCCTTGTGCTTTTGGTGCATGAGAAAAAGAGGTGTCCTTTGAAGACCCATTGTTCATACCTCCAAATTTTAATATTTAAATCTATGCCCCAGCCAAAAGATCTATTTTTTAAACATCCCCTCCTTACGTTATTTTACCCCACCTAAATCATTAGAATAATAAAAAAGAAGAGCATGGAGAATTAAACCCCCTGCCCTATTTATTACCTGAGAGATTCGCTTTTCGCTTGCTTCATGCTCGTTTTCTAGCCCTTCTCGACCATTGTTCCCGGGCGCAGCACCTGGATCCAGGTATTGCCCCTTGGGAAAATAATCTCCTGGCCGTTGGAATTATAAAAACGTGTGGGTGAATCCATCGAATCTTTACGCCAGGTACCTTCCTGGTATTCCCCTGCCAGGAAGAACTCCGCCTCACCACTGCCAATCACCTGGACATCGATGCAGGCGGTTCCATCCCCTCGGGAATGATGGGAAGCATACTGGACCACCACATTGGTAACTTTAATCTGTTTACCGCTTTTTCGGTCGCTGTGGGGGGAACCATTGATATATCTTAGATATTTTTTATCCTGGTCTGAAAACTCATAGGAGACGTTGTTCCCACTCCCGTAACTGAAAGAAATACTCCGGAAATCCGGTTCACCCTGCACTGTATCCCCAAACTGCCAGTGTGTCTTCAACCCCTGTTCTTTCCCGGCAGTCGCCTTCTCAACATCTAAAAAAACATTATGGGGGGCATTTCTGGATTTATCTCT
>CALGIY010000311.1 GCA_937914965.1 uncultured Thermoanaerobacteraceae bacterium
GTCGCCTTCGCGCTTGCCCCCCGGGATGGGTTCGCCGGTGAGCATGGATTCGTCCACGGCGCTGTGCCCCTCGGTGACGACGCCGTCGACGACGCAACGGTACGGTGTCTCGATGAATCCATATGCGTTCACCCGGGCAAAGGTACTCAATGACCCGATCAACCCAATATTCGGCCCCTCAGGTGTCTCAATGGGACACATCCTCCCGTAGTGTGAGTGGTGAACATCCCGTACCTCAAAACCAGCGCGCTCCCTGCTCAAACCTCCCGGTCCCAAGGCGCTCAGGCGTCGCTTGTGGGTCAGTTCTGCCAGAGGATTAGTCTGGTCCATAAACTGAGACAACTGACTGCTGCCGAAAAACTCCTTGATAGATGCCACAACCGGACGAATATTGATCAGGGCCTGTGGAGTAATAGTATCCACATCCTGGATAGTCATGCGCTCCCGGACAACCCGTTCCATACGGGATAGCCCTATCCGGAACTGGTTCTGCAGCAGTTCACCCACACCCCGCAGTCTCCTGTTACCAAGGTGGTCAATGTCATCGACATTTCCCTCTCCATGCATCACCTTCAGGAAATAACCGAACACAGCAAAAATATCCTCAGGTGTCAGGCACCTGCTGTCTTGGGTATCATCTAGCTTCAGTTTCTTATTTAACTTGTAACGCCCCACCTGGCCGAAGTCATAGCGACGCGTATCAAAGAAAAGGCTCTCCAAAAGAGCGCGCGCACTCTCGATCGTAGGAGGCTCTCCGGGACGCAGACGCTTGTAAATCTCTACCAGGCCCTCCTCACGGGATTGGGTGTTATCTTTCTCCAGAGTTATCTTGAGAAAGTCATCATCATCATAATATTTTAGGATCTCTTCATTTGTAGAGTATCCTAAAGCACGGATAAGAACGGTTGCAGGAAGTTTGCGCGTACGATCGATCCGTATAAAGATGCAATCATGCGCATCAGTTTCTATTTCCAACCATGCGCCTCTGTTAGGAATGACCGTAGCACTGTAAAGACGCTTCCCTGATGGGTCGCTAGTAGCGCGATAATAAACACCAGGTGAGCGCACCAATTGGCTGACAACCACTCTTTCTGCGCCATTGATGATGAATGTACCCTTGCCCGTCATCAGAGGAAAATCACCCATGAAGACTTCTTGTTCCTTGATCTCCCCGGTTTCACGGTTTGTCAAACGCACCTTTACTCTTAAGGGCGCTGCAAACGTAACATCCCTCTCCTTGCATTCAGCAACAGAGTACTTGGGCTCCCCCAGGGAATAACCGATAAACTCCAAGCTTAAATTACCTGTAAAATCTTGCACCGGAGAAACATCATGAAATGTTTCCCTCAAACCTTCACTCAGAAACCACTCATAAGACCGCTTCTGAATCTCAATCAGGTTAGGCATCTCCATAACTTCGGAAATCCGCCCGTAGCTCCAGCGCTCTTTTACTCCTACTTTAACCGGTTTTGGATTAGCCATACACATCCCTCACCTTACTCGGTTTCTCGTATTTTTTGCAAAGCAACCGGAAGCGGTGATGGCAACTACATTATGCCCCTACCCAACAAGTTTCAACCGCCTTTCCTTCCATAATAATACATATTCCAATTGTACAGACATTATAAAAGAATATCATACTACTAAATGTTTGTCAATAAAAAACAAAAGGACAACTTTCAGGAACAAGCTGAAAGCGCTCCCTTTGTTTTTATGAATTAACAATTTTCGCGCCGGAATATAGTAAGCTATCTCTCCTAGCCGACGAATTTTTGCATCAAATCCCAAACAATCAATTAATCTACTGAATTTCGACCTCTGCGCCAACTTCTGTAAGTTTGGTCTTGACTGCCTCAGCCTCGTCCTTGCTGACATTTTCTTTTACCGGCTTGGGAGAGTTGTCTACAAGTTCCTTTGCCTCTTTGAGTCCAAGCCCTGTGATCTCACGTACAGCCTTGATAACCTTAATCTTCTGTCCACCAATAGCCTTGAGAACCACATTAAACTCTGTCTTTTCTTCTTCAGCAGGGCCTTCGGCAGCAGCCACAGCAGGTCCCGCAGCAACAGCCATAGGGGCAGCAGCACTTACGCCAAATTCCTCTTCTAAGGCCTTAACCAATTCTGAAAGCTCAAGCACCGTCATTTCCTTGACCGCATCAATAATTTCCGCAACTTTGCTCATTTTGCAACCTCCTTGAATTTTCGTTTTTTAGTTAAATTAACTGGCAGATTTCTGTTCCTGTATTGCTACAAGGGCATAAGCCAGCTTCCTAATCGGCCCCTGGAGAACACCGCACAGCCCAGTAAGAGGACCATTCAGGCCGCGTAGAGCCATAGAAACCAATACATCCCTGCCTGGTAGGCTAGCAAGCGTCTTAATCTCGGAAACCCCTAGAATCTGGCCTTCAACAAAGCCCCCTTTGATTTCCAGTAAACGATTCTTTTTAGCATAGTCCACCAGGGTTTTAGCCGGAGCAACTGGATCTTCATTATCAAAAGCAACAGCAGTAGGCCCTACGAGGTAATCAGAGATTTCTGGATACCCAATGTTCTCAGCAGCAATTTGGGTTAAGGTGTTTTTCACAACCTTGAATTCCACACCCGCGTCACGGCATAACCGCCTAAGAGCTGTAGCTTCTCCTACTTTAATGCCCCGGTAGTCTGTAAAGATAGCTGCTTTGGATGATTTGAGCTTCTCTTCTAGTTCAGCAACAACTTTCTTTTTTTCGTCGAGACTGGCCATTTCACGCCTCCTTCATAAAAAATTAAGCCCTCCGCAGACAGCAGAGGGCAAAGATAATTCATGGTTCTTTCCTCTGACCTCGGTAGGCGTTTTACCTTTAAACCATACGGCACCTACTGTCTGTGGTCACTTTATAAGCATAACAAAGGAATCATTATTAGTCAAGAAGTTGCGCCAAAACTTTAATCCAAAGGCTTTTGGGGGTTGATCTTAACCCCAGGCCCCATGGTCGAGGAAAGAGTGATACTTCTGATGTATATTCCCTTTATTACTGTAGGTTTCGCTTTAATCAGGGCATCCATCAGAGTTGCATAATTCTCCTTGATCTTCTCAAACGCAAAAGAAACCTTGCCGATTGGCGCGTGCACAATACCGTTTTTATCGGCTCGGTACTCGATCTTACCAGCTTTAATTTCTTTAACAGCACGTTCGATATCCATGGTCACTGTACCCGTCTTGGGGTTGGGCATCAACCCACGGGGTCCCAGTATTTTCCCTAATCGTCCCACTGTACTCATCATGTCCGGTGTGGCCACAGCAACCTCAAAGTCCAGCCAACCTTCCTGGATTTTTTTCGCCAATTCATCGGCACCAACATAATCAGCGCCAGCATCCTCTGCTTCCTTGGCCTTATCCCCCTTGGCAAACACGAGCACTTTCCGTGATTTACCAGTTCCATGGGGAAGTACTATCGCACCCCTGACCTGCTGGTCAGCGTGGCGAGGATCGATCCCCAAGCGTATCGTTATTTCTATCGTTTCGTCGAATTTTGCTGGAGCAGTTTCTTGAACGAGTTTTAAAGCCTCTTCATGTTCATATAGATTATTCCGATCGATCTTGGCAAGACCATTCTGGTACTTCTTACCTCTAGACATTGTTTAGCCTCCTCTGTGGTATTAGCGGATTCTATCCTCCCACTTTGCCTCTTAATTAACATGGCAGCCCCCAAGGGGACTCAAACCATTAATGAAGCCTTTTAACCAACTACTTCAATACCCATGCTGCGGGCAGTTCCCTCAACCATGCGCATTGCCCCTTCAATGTCAACAGCATTGAGGTCTTTCATCTTTAGTTCAGCAATCTCCCGCACCTTGGAGCGGGAAACCTTACCCACCTTATTAATATTTGGCTCACCAGATGCAGTCTCAATACCCAGTGCCTTTTTCAAGAGAATAGCAGCCGGGGGGGTTTTAGTAATAAAGCTTAAAGTCCGGTCCTGGTAAATGCTGACCTCTACCGGAATAAGCAGCCCGGCATCTTTGGCTGTTCGCTCATTAAATTCCTTGCAAAAACCCATGATATTGACACCATGGGGGCCGAGAGCAGAACCTACCGGTGGCGCTGGGGTAGCCTTACCTGCAGGGATCTGCAGTTTGACCATGGCAATTACCTTCTTTGCCATACTGGACACTTCCTTCCTATAATTTCTCTACTTGTGTAAACTCTAATTCAACCGGTGTCTCCCGCCCAAACATGGATATAAGCACCTTCAACTTGCTCTTGTCCGGGTAAATC
>CALGIY010000312.1 GCA_937914965.1 uncultured Thermoanaerobacteraceae bacterium
TTGCAGGAAAATACCGTGACATTGATGTTTTTATCAGCGGTATTTTCCTGCAAGCTCGCTTTCTATATTCTCATAAAACATTTGATGCATGGTGAGGATGTCTCTTTCCGTAATAGCTCTACTATTAAGCAGTGTGAACATGAAATCATAGGCTTTGGCGTGGCCGATTGCCTCAAAGGTGTCACGCAGAGGTTTGCCACCAACAGTCAAACCATCCTCAAGCAGCACCTTGGTTTCACTTTCCGTAAGGGTATTCCCCTCAAGAGCATTGGATGCCCAAGTGAGTCCAATACGATAGTAATTTTTGAGTTGTGTCAGCATCTCGCCCTCGAAGGGTCTGCGCTCATCTATAGCAGCCTTATACAAGTCAAGTAATCTGTATATGTCCATTCATTCACCTGTTTTCATTGTGTATTTACCATTTAATTATATCACAAAACTTTCCAGCTGGACACCATATCACCCATCTGGACAGTAGAACCGTCCCGGTGTCCGGGCTAGAGTTTCTGCATGGTAATAGCATCGCTGGGGCAGGTGTTGGCACAGAGTCCGCAGCCCCAGCAGAGATCGGGGTTGAATGCTACATTTTTCTTGATTTTACCGCTCTTCTCCACTTCTGTCCCATCATAATAAAAAGCGCCGAAATGGCAGCGTTTCGTACACCGCCCGCACAAACGACACTTTTCCGGGTCATATTTGGCTATGTAGCGGGATTTGGGCCACTTACCCTTGGTGCCCAGCTGCTCGGCCGCCCGGAAAGGGTAGCAGCAGTCGGCACAACAGCTGCAAACCGCAGTAAGCCCCTGTTCTCTCCAATTATTGGGACCTCCGGTATGCATCAAACCTTTTTGATCAGCCATGTGCAGCAGGTCCCTGGCCTCTTCCTTGGTCAGGTATCTCCCGCCGGAGCGGTCGGTGATGTGGTTGTCGAAAAACAAGCAGACATCTCTCGGCCGGTCACAGTTATCTGCCAGCATCTTGCAGTTGCAGGGCATCACCATGATTTTTTCAGCGGCATCGATCATTTCCTCAACTTCAGATACCAAGAGGATCAGGTCATTATGGCAGTTCTCATAATCCGGGTCATTTTCCACAACTTCTTTGAAATAATTATGCCGTTTGAGATACTCCTCAAAGCACCACTTATCCAGCTGCTGGCGAATCTTTTGGGGTAGGACATAATAATTTCCGAACTTGCACTGGTGATCCAATCTGGCATAGAAATCACCGGCACTATAATAAATAACCCCACCCTTTTGCTCTTTATCGACCACAAACCGCTGGTAGGCCTGCTCCAGCAGTCTGTCCACATCCAGTGAAGTGCCTTCAAATAAAGCAGCAATCTCAGCTGCAGTGAGGCTCCGGTTCTTCATTTTTATGACAAGCTCCATTTCCTGCTCTGTGACAAAGTGATGTAAATAGGGCTTAACAAACTCGGGAACCTGAAAAACAGCCATGAATCGCTCAAGAATGGCCATATTTTACCCCCTCTCTCACGCTCCGACTAACAGCTGAAATCACTTCACAGCTATGGGATCCAAATAGCAGCTGGCAGTGCTGGCCGCCGCACCCTCTTCAAAGCCTCCCAGCAGCCCGTTGATTGGTCACCACCCCAATGCCTTCCGCAGCCTCCCTCTTCAAACAAAAGAGCTGTTTATCCAGCCCCAGTTTTTACACCTTAGAAAGGTTGTGTCATGGAAACAGCTACCTGTATAGACATTGGTTTTGTCGCTGATTCCGAGCAGTGCCCTATGTACTGATGTTAAGTCATTATGTTCCATTATTCGCAAGCTAACGGAGTTAGCGACAACCTTAACAGAGCCCAAGGGGAGACGACAGCGGTGGACCCGGAAGTCGTACAGCGTTAACGTCAACTTTAACAGAATCACAGGGGGTATGGACTAACCACAAACACCCCAACGGCCTTTGGGCTGCGCCGTTTTTTGACATTAAAGCAATAAAGCAAACCTGGTACCTTACCAACCACCAACAAGGCCCCGGTTCTCAGAAACGCGTAACGCAGAGATGATAACCAGGGCCTTTTGGGCAATCTGGTAGAGTAAAGAAATTTAAAGAGGGATTTTTGCAGGATATAATTTGATGAGATTAGTGCGACTGATTCTCTTGTTTCTACAACAGATCAGGGTGATATGTTCAGTTTTTATTCTGCTACTTGATCAAATCGTTTTCTTTCAAGAAATTCTTTGCCACTTCATCCACACTCTTCTTGCCGATATCGACCTGTTCGTTCAAATCCATTATTGTTTCATCATCGAGGAGCTCGCTCAATTTCTTCATCTGCTCTGGAATCTTAGGATAGGCGTCGATAATCTCTTTTTTAAAGAGCGGCGCAGCATTGTAAACCGGGAATGCTGATTTGTCATCCTCAAGGGTAACCAACCCGTAGGCCTTCATCCTGGGGTCAGTAGTGAAAGCAAGACCCGCATCTGCCTTATCAGCCTTGAGAGCCTCATACCCCATATTCAAAGCAGCCTGGGACATAAGGTTCATCGGGTATTTGAAGTCGTAAACAGCCTCAACATGCTGCAAGCCATCTGGCCGCTCAACCCACTCCTGGGCCCCTACAAAGTGTATTTTTGCACCGTTATTTAGAGCCTTGACCATATCAGATGTCTTTTTCAGATTATACTTGTCAGCAGCTTTCTTGGTCACCATGATGGCATAGGTGTTGTTCAAGGGAGCATAGTCCAGCCAGATAATATCGTTCTCCTCATCCCACGCCTTGACATCATTAAAACACTGTTCCTCATCGAAGCTCGGGTCCTCTTTCATAATATTGATCAAAACAGTACCCGTATACTCCCAGTAACAGTTAATCTCTCCAGATTCCAAGGCCGGCCTGATCACAGCCAGCTCACCGAGCCCGGTCTTATTTTCCACCGGGTATCCTAGATCCTCAAGATACTGGCAGGTCATAGTACCCAGCAGCAGGGCCTCTGTAAATGTCTTCGAGCTGACAATTACCTTGGGCTTATCAGTATTATTGTCACCTCCAGAGCATCCGGCAACACCTACCAGAGCCAGGGAAAGCACCAGCACCAGCACCAAACCACGCCATAGTGTTTTTTTCACAAACATCCTCCTTTTTCTCCTTTTTCATATTGTTCTACCAGCACTTTTTATACACTTAGGCCAAACCCCACCCCCCTTGGGAAAAATAATATAAATTATTATCTATGAAGCCAATGCTGTACTCCACTTATTCTGTCACCAGCCCAGGTGGAGTGATCCTATATTCCAAATAAGACAACGCCCTGTCAAAGGCGATAGCCAGCAGGGCACCAAACCCGGCACCCACAAGCAGATATTCCGAATAAAACATATTCAGCCCGGCTACGATCAGATCACCCAACCCACCGCCTCCAATATAGGCAGCCAGTGTACCCATACTGACTACATAGACCGTGGATGTTCTGATCCCTGCCAGGATAACCGGCATAGCCAGAGGAACTTCCACCTCTCTCAGCACTTTTTTCTCGGACATACCCATGCCCCTGGCTGCTTCCTTGACTTCGGGGGTGACCCCATAGAGACCGGCAATGGTGTTCCTGGCAATGGGCAGCAGCCCCTGGATAATCAAAGCAAAAATTGTTGGCTTCAAACCCAGTCCGAGTAGCGGCATCGCCAGAGCAACAATGGCCATCCCAGGAAAGGTCTGAGCAATATTCAACACATTCATGACCACCACCCCGTACTTTCTGTAGCGAGGCCTGGTCAGGAAAACTCCGATGGGAATAGAAATAACAATGGCGACCGTAACAGCAATGATCGTCATGAAGATATGGACCACCAGGGCATGGGGAAGCTGAGCAAAAGCTTTAACAAAGAGTTCCCAGTCCATTTAGCTCTCTCCCTCTTTATGGGAGGCGCATCCCCTGATATCCGCCATAGAGAGCACCCCGCCAATCTCATTTCCTCTCATTACTCCTAGATATTCTGTACCCCATTCCAACATCTGTGAAAGGGCATCTGTCAACAGCTCTGTCCCATCCACAAAGGCGCCCCGTTTACTCAGGGCTATTTCCTTCAGCCTTTCTGGGCTGGCACCATTTGCAGCCTCTAGGTCTTGTGCTGCAATCAGTCCACAAGGTACACCTGCCCCATTCACCAGGATAGAAACTAAGGCTTTTTCATCCTGCATCTTCTGCCCGATATTTGCCAGTTCATTCTCCCTGACAATGCAGGGGCTGTTACTGGCAATATCACTAACCTGGAACAGTGTCAGTTTTTTCACTACCCGGTCATGGCCGATAAAATCACTTACAAATTCATTGGCAGGATTAGACAAGATATTCTGTGGTGTTCCATGCTGAACAAGTACACCAATATCGAAAATGGCAATGGTATCTCCCATTTTGATGGCTTCATTAATATTCATTTTTTCTCCATTTCTATATATCAATTTTATCAGTTAACGGTTATTCTTTGTTAACATTATTATGTACTTATGCTATACTACGTATTATAACATATAAAAAATAGTTAACAAAGAATAACCGTTAACTGATAAAATTGAT
>CALGIY010000313.1 GCA_937914965.1 uncultured Thermoanaerobacteraceae bacterium
TATGTCCCAAGAACAAGATCAACAGTTAGAAAGAAGCACCCAGGTGCGGCACGACGAGGAAGAAGGGCGCGTAATCCCACTGCTTCCCCTGCGTGGTCTCCTGGTGTTCCCTTATATGGTGATTCATCTTGATGTGGGGAGGGAGAAGTCGGTCAGCGCTATTGATGAGGCGATGCTCCATGACCGGGAAATATTTCTTGTCACCCAGAAAGAAGCACAGACCGATGAACCCCGAGATGTTGATATCTACCAGGTCGGGACAATTGCTGAGATTAAGCAGCTGCTCAAATTACCCGGGGGCACCTTTCGTGTGCTAGTCGAGGGGTTAAGGCGCGGGAGGATTAAGCAGCACCTGACCTCAGAACCCTTCATGCAGGTAGTTATTGAGGAATTTGAAGAGAGTTTTGAAAAGACCCCAGAGATTGATGCTATGATGCGGGCGGTTACCAATCAGTTTGAGGAGTATGTCAAAGCTGGGAAGAAGATACCTCCAGAGACCGCGGTTTCGATCGTTTCTATCGATGATCCGGGGCGGCTTGCTGATATTATTGCAGCACATATCAATCTGCGGGTAGGGGATAAACAAGCGATTCTAGAGGCCTTTGACCCTAAAGAGCGGCTGGAAAGGTTAGGGGAAATCCTCTCCCGGGAGATGGAGATCCTGGACCTGGAGCGCAAGATCAACATGCGTGTCCGGAAACAGATGGAAAAAACCCAAAAGGATTACTACCTGCGGGAGCAGATGCGGGCAATCCAGAAGGAACTGGGTGAAAAGGATGAACGCATGGCTGAGGTGGAGGAACTGCGGGAGCGCATCGCCGAAGCCAAATTCCCGAAGGAAGTAGAGGAAAAGGCTCTGAAAGAATTGGACCGCCTGGAGAAAATGCCACCGATGGTAGCGGAGGCTGTGGTGGTTCGCAATTATATAGATTGGCTCTTAACAATTCCTTGGAACAAGGAGACCCGCGATCGCCTCAATCTAACTAAGGCGGAGGAGATCCTCGAGGAGGACCACTACGGACTGAAAAAGCCCAAAGAACGGATCTTGGAGTACTTGGCGATTCGGAAGTTGGCTACCAAGATGCGGGGCCCTATCATCTGTTTGGTGGGTCCACCTGGTGTGGGGAAGACATCCCTGGGGCGATCTAAGCGGGCGATCTGGACGGCCGACATGATTCGGAAAGCACTGGACCAGTGCACAG
>CALGIY010000314.1 GCA_937914965.1 uncultured Thermoanaerobacteraceae bacterium
CAGGAAGGGACAGCGGAGATTGGTGCCTCTTCTCGGGATCTTAAGTCAGAAGAGATAGGAGCTCTTAACAAAACCCTCATTGCAAGAGATGGGATTGCTGTTGTTGTCCACCCGCAGAACAGTGTAAATGAGCTTACCATTGAACAAGCAAGAAAAATATTTGCAGGTGAGATTACTAACTGGAAGGATGTCGGTGGGAAGAGCGCAGCGATTAACCTGTTTACCAGAGAAGAGGGTTCTGGAACCCGGGATGCTTTTCAAGAGATGGTAATGGGGAAAGATAAAAAAATAAGCAGCAAAGCGGGTGTACTGAATGCCACAGGGGCTCTCCGGACTGCTGTAGCAGGGGATGTAAATGGTATCGGCTATATTTCTCTGGGCAGTTTAAATAAATCAGTAAAAGCCCTGAAAATTGATGGAGTTGAAGCTACTGAAGCTACAATATTAGACGAAACCTACAAGATTGCCCGGCCGTTTCTCTACCTCACCAAGGGCGAACCGGAAGGTATTGTCAAAGCCTATATTGATTTTGTGCTGAGCCCTGAGGGGCAGAAGATAGCAGCAGGCAAGTTTATTCCAGTGAAATAACAATCAGCTCTGCCAGCTTCAGCAGCAGGGGATGGATAGAAATAACTGAGGTTTAGGGATAATGGGGGAATCTCCCCTTTTTCCTTTGTTATAATAAAGATGAGAACAGATAAAAAATGAGGCCGTTAAATCTAAAGCCTACGGAGGAAAAATTGTATTAGGAGAAAAGGGAAACATAAGGAGGTAGACTATGTCTCCCAGGATCCTTGTTGTAGACGATGAAGAAGTGATTGTCAGGCTTGTGTCCTTCAACTTAGAGAAGGAAGGTTTTGAGACCCTGGCTGCATATGATGGGCGTGAGGCCTTGGATATAATCCGCCGGGAGCACCCGGATTTGGTTGTGCTGGATGTGATGCTCCCGGAGTTGGACGGCTTTTCTCTCTGTCGTCTGCTGCGCCAGGAGAAAATCTTGATCCCAGTATTGATGCTGACGGCGAAGGATGAGGAGATCGACAAGGTTCTTGGCTTGGAGATGGGAGCAGATGATTACCTGACCAAACCCTTCAGTCCCCGGGAGTTGGTGGCCCGGGTGAGGGCGATCCTGCGCCGCACTAAGGAACCTAGAGATGACCAGATAGACCGGATGGAACTGGGGGATTTAGAGATCTTCCCCTCGAGGTATGAGGTGCGGCGGGGTGGCAGAGAACTGGATCTGACCTCCAGGGAGTTTGAGTTGCTCCTTCTCTTTTGCCAGAATAAAGGCATAGTAATGAGCAGGGAGCAGATCTTGGAGAAGGTTTGGGGATATGATTTCTATGGGGATGCAAGGGTGGTAGATGTGCATATCAGGCACCTGCGTGAGAAGATCGAAGACGATCCAGGCAATCCCCTTTGCATTAAGACCGTTCGGGGGGTGGGGTACAAGTTTCAACCACCGGAAAGATGAATAAGACAGCTGTTAAATTGACCCTGGGTTTTCTAATGATTCTGGGGGGCGCTTTGTTGGGCTTGGGACTGATTTTTAACTATTCTCAGCCATTCGATAGTAAATACCTCCTGGCCGCGCTGCTCTCTGTTTTTGCTCTAAGCAGTATACTGGTTCTGGTTCTGGTTCTGGTTCTGGGGTTTACTCGTCCCCTT
>CALGIY010000315.1 GCA_937914965.1 uncultured Thermoanaerobacteraceae bacterium
TCCATATTTCGTGTTCCGAAAATTTGGATGATTTAATTAAGAGTCAGGAAATGAAACTATAAGATCGATTGTTAGTAGTGCTTTTGCGGCCAAGCAAAAAGGGGGACTAGTATGCCCCCCCCTTTTTTTTACTGCATCTGAGGATGCATTTGCTGGAAGTTCTGCTGGGTTTTCATAAACTGGTCCTGGGGCGCAGGTTCTGTTTTGTACCATCCCTTGCTGTTCATCATGTTAAACAGATTTTTTTGGTTTTGGAGAGTTTTAACTAAAAGTCCTGTAACATGGTTTCTTACCTGCTCATTGGCACTTTCCTGTGCGGCTGTACACAGCATCGATCCTTCCATTTTCTGAAGATAGAGAAGCATCCCTGTCCATTCTTTTTCCTGTGGTTGATTCATTATTATTCCTCCTTAGCTTAGTGTTGATTGACGAGAGCGTTGGTGGTGGAAATCCACTGCCTGTGTTCCTGTGCCAGTGACTCCATATAAGATTTGATCTGTGGGTCCACTGCGCTCTGAGCGGCGAATTCGCTGTTTTTAGCGATCGATTTAAAAAGTTTGCTCATGTCCTCAAGGTATAAGAGTTCTCTTGTTGTCAGATGATGCATAGATGATACTCCCTCCTGTTTTTTTTATAGGTTGTGCGAAAGTACTGGATTTCATGCGTTTTTATACCCTTGTTTTCTTTAGCTGCTCAAATTGATGGTAAAGAGGCAAGTCCATGAATAAAAGAGCTGTTTCCTGGGCAGAAGTATAATGTTAACTCAGATGGGGTGATTTTGTAATGGGTGGCAAGGAGCAGCGAGGGATTAGTTTTTATGAATACAAGCTGGAACGGGTGATGAAGCGTCTTGGGGTGGAAACATATAGCTTCAACTGGGACCGTTGGGGCTGTTATGTTGATTTTCGATACAAAGGAGAACTGTACAAGTTTGAACATAGTGCGGAAAAAGCCAGATCGCGGGGTGTGATTCTACGCAATGGGTCAGAATCCTTTATTGAAGTGGTCTTGACCTTTGAAGATCTGGCGACCATCGTAGAGCGGGGAATTTACGGGCTCGAGACCTGGGTAAGGGGGATTAAGTACCTGCCTAGCTTAGTTGATGTGCCGGAATATTTTAAGATACTGGGGTTTGCCGAAATACCTGGTGGGGCAGAAGAGATTCGCCAAAGGTACGAAAATTTGACCGGACAGCTTCCACCCGATGGAAGGGAAAGGGAAGAAAAAGTTCAGCAGCTAAAAGATGCTGCTGAACAGGCCTTACAGTACTTTAGGAACAATGATAATATTCATTAAATTTATGAGTTTTCAGTTGGAGGGGTAGGGGGATCCACAGAATCTGTTTGAGCCCTTTTGTCATCATTATCTACAGGATCTTGGGGTTCGGTTTCGGGATTCTTAATGATAATTGTAGTCTCCTCCTCTGGTAAGGGTACAGGTTCTTCTCTGGGAATTTTCTCTTCTTTCTCCTGTTTTTGTGCAACCTGCTGCGGTTGTTTCTGAGAAACAGTCGGTCTCTGGTCATAAGGAGTTTCCATAACAACCTTGTCTGTAGTCAGGCCATTAAAAAAGAGGTCATTAACTACCTGGCGAGATTGTACTGGGTCGATACCCCAGTAACTGATTCCATCGATATTGAGAAAATAACCAGGAAGTGTCTGGGTAAGCAGAGTGCTTTCCTTGAAAGTCATCCCTGCTTTAGCAAGAACTATCATCTCTTTTAAGTCCACATTTGTCTCCACATTGTTATAGAGTTCTGGTACGAGCTTGGGTAATTTAAGCAATGTCGCAGGTTGTTTGGATTGCTCAACCAACTCTTTCATAAATTCTAACTGCTGCCCAACACGGTAGATATCTCCCTGTGCTTCTTTCCGGTAACGCACGTAAGCAAGGGCCTGCTTTCCGTTGAGATGCTGAGGACCTTTTTGGAAATCCACCCGGTTCTCTTGCCCATCCAGGGAATAGGAGACAAATTTTTTAGGAACATTAACATCTACCCCACCAAGGGCATCCACGATCTGCATAAAACCTTCCCAGCGAACCAAAATATATTTATCAACTGGTTGTCCGATCACGTCAGAAACAAGTTTCGCCGTAAGTTCAGGACCATCAAACATTGCCGCGGCATTGATCTTCTGTTTGCCGTGACCTGGTATATCTACCCGAGTATCGCGGGGAATGGACAGCAGCGAAATTCTGTCTTTTGATACCTGAGCAACAATAATGGTATCAGTTCTTCCTTTTTTTTCGTTGGGGCGGGCATCACTTTCCAGCAGCAGGACGTTAAAAGCCCTGATGGTTTTGCCGGTACTGGGGTCAACCTGGGAACTCATTGGATTATCAAATAGATTTTTTTTAACCCACCATGTCCCTCCACCTATGACCAATCCTAAAATCACGAGGATAGAGGTAATGACTTTTCCTCTTCTTTTCAAATATCTCCCCTCCAAGTTGGCACAGCGAAGTGCTGGCATTAAATTATATTATACCAGAACTTCGCAACTTGAATTGGATGAGAATTATTCTATTTGTTTAATTGCATCTACAGGACAACTTTCTAGTGCCTCCTGTGCACAGTCTTCCGCCTCTTCAGAGACCTCTTCATCGGTGGATTGTGCCTTTCCATCCTCATTCCAATCGTAAACCTCTGGGCAAAGGTCAACACAGGTCCCACAGCTGATGCAGAGTTCCGGGTCAACATAAACTTTCACTATTACCACATCCCTTATTTTGATTTACCGTATTATCTTCGCTATTTAGTATGGGGTTTTTTAAAAAAAATATAGCGGTAATTTTGAAAAAACTTAACTGGATAGTCTGCGTACTGGCCGCGGATAATAAAAATGTGCTTTTTCAGGAGGAGGTGAAGATGTCTTGTCCAACGTGCGATGTGGTTGCAGCAGATGCGAGTTTAACAAAAATACTGAGTGCCAGGCAGAGGATGTGGAATTTAAGAGCGAGAAAGAGGAAAAGGGCGAGGTCACCTGCAATACTTTCAAGAAACGACGTCCGATATAGGGTATTTAAAAAAAGGGCTTTCCTGATATGGGAAGCCCTTCATATATTTTAATACCTGATTACTTGACTATAAGGAAATTTTATTAAAATAATTTAGAATATTATTTGACTGACGGGATAATATTTGGTATTATCTTTATGTGCACTGGAAGTGATAATTTTCACAAGCACAATTAAAAAAATGGGATTTAATATCCCACTAAAACTTGAGGCCCCCGAAGCCGCCAGGTACCCCCCTCTTTAAAGCACTAGTCAACCCAATTTCCTGGCGGCTTCTCTTTATAATGTATATATTCGGTATTAATAATCCAATTCCTGCTTTCCTTTGAAAAATTTTTCCTCTTATTTTTTTTTTAAAATAATCTTAACTAATTATTGTTAATTCAGCAAGAATCAGCCACCTTAGATGGCCCATTCTTCAATTTGATGGGTTAATTTGTTACTGCTCAAAGAAGGATAAACTATTAGATGAAGAAGAAGATTACTGTGCAACCTCCCCCTTGACACCCTGGGTGTGAAAGGGTTCAATCTCCTCCTCCAGGTCCTTCAGAATCCGTACGACACCGGAAGATTTGGTG
>CALGIY010000316.1 GCA_937914965.1 uncultured Thermoanaerobacteraceae bacterium
CCTGTTTATCTCTCGAAATCCATTTTTTGTGGGGACTTTTCACACAGTCTGACGGTTCTTCTGTCTCATCTGCCAACACTCTTGTCTGCACTCAACCATGAACAACTGCTTCCCACTGCGGCGGTTCTCCAGCGCGCTCATTTTGCGATTATTATGTAATCTTAAAAACACGACTCACCTGCTGGTACTCTTCCAGCCTCTTCCGGTACTCCGCTTGCCGGGAAAGGAAGTCATTCCGCCCCAACAGGGCATAGGCAAGGTGTTTCCCTTCCTCCACACCAGGCTGGTCATAAGGGTTAACACCGTACAGGTTGGCCACAAAGATGGTCAGGGCCTCATATAAATAAAACAAGGCGCCCAGAGCAGGAGCGGAGGCCTCCCGCAGGGTAATCCTGTAACAGGGGTGACCTGCATTGACCAGGCTCACCTCTGTAGCCAGCTGCTCAATGTGGAGCTGCTCCTGCATTGTATGACCATCAAAATAAGCATATTCTATCTCCGAGGGAAAAGCCCCTGTTATTTTCAAGTCCTCTGATGCCTTGTTTATTTTAATAAAACCAAAGACCTTATCTGCCGCACCCTCCTTGAACAACTGGAGGAGGGAGTGCTGGTCAGTTGCCCCCAGACAAGAGAGAGGAGTTGCACCCACCCGGATCTCCTCTCCGGCCATGGTTAACCTCTTACCCAAACTCTCTGCCCACAACTGCATAAACCAAAGGCCAAACTGCACTAAAAGGTTGCTGTAGTTGAACAGAACATGAATGTTTCTCCCCTGCTGAGCATACTCGTTAAGGCTGCATCCTAAAACAAAGAGTGGATTATCCTCTGGCAAGAGGGTGGTTATCGTCCGGTGTACAGCCCCGGCCCCTTCAAGGAACCCCTGGCAGTCGATCCCCGCCAGTTCTGCAGGAAGAAAACCCACCGCAGACATGACAGAATACCGCCCCTGGAGGTTAAGAGGAAACCGCAGCAGGTGGCAGTCCAGATCCGCGGCAATGCGGTTGATGCCGTTATCCTTATCGTCACAAATGATCACGACATCCCGGTCATCCCCACCTGCTTCCTTATACTTCTTATAAAAATAGATAAAGTTTGCCGCTGTCTCCGGGGTTGACCCGGATTTGCTGGTATATACCAGAGCGGTTTTGCGGAAATCAAGGACCCTCTCCATCTGAGCTGCAGCTGCAGGATCGATATTATCCAGCACAAAAATGCGTGGGCTGTGCTGTTCCAGGTAGTAAAACGGCCCCTTCAAAAACTCCAGCATGGTCTTGGTTCCCAGGGCAGAGCCGCCGATCCCCAGGATCAGAATATTCTCGTATTTTCCCCGCAGCTTCACAGCTGTAAACTTGATTTCAGCGATGCTCGCTTCATCCAGGAAGGAAAGGGTGATTGGAGATCTCTTCTCTCGTAGATCTTCCTGAAACTGCAGAAATGTTTCCGTTATCGAAGGGTTAATCCCGCTTTCCCCGCTCACCAGATGGCCGGTATCGATGGTCATCAACTCTTCCATGCCTTCACATCCTTGTCTTTTTCTTTCATGTT
>CALGIY010000317.1 GCA_937914965.1 uncultured Thermoanaerobacteraceae bacterium
ATGGGGATTGTTCTCACTCCGGGAAACGATCCGCAGCTCTCCCCCGGTTACCAGCGACCTGACCATGGTCCTCGTCGAACGGGTGATGATCTGCTTGCCAAAGAAGCGAAAGCGGATAGGTAGCCGTTCCATTTCAATGGTAATGCTGTCGATCTGCACTTTCTGGCTTACGTTCCCTGAAACCAAATTCAGATAGAAACCACTTTCCTGCAGATCATCATAGATCCGTTTAGCGCTTTCATCTGCTAAATACAGTGCGCTTCCTATATTTTCTCGGATAACCTGCTCGTCCGGATCGAGACCAAAGAAGAGCCGGTGAAATCTCGCAACATGGTCTCTGGCCTCCACCGGTATATTTTCTCCCCTTTCGGACGTAAAAGCTTCCAGCGCCTTGCCATCTGCCAGCACATAGATCCGGTCATCAACCCGGGAAACAAGTAAAAAGCTTTTATGAAGCACATAGCAGCTTAGAAAAACACAGCCTAGAATTACCACCGAGGTAAATAATCTGATGTGCTGGAAGGCCCTCTCCAGGTTCTTTAACTTTCCGAACATGCTCCTCCCTCCTTATTCATTACCCTTTAACTTCTTGTTCATATAATTCCCTTCATCCGCTCCCCGTTCCTTGAAATACGGTCCGGACTGTCCACGTTCGGACATGCTTTGGCTGATCCGGGAGTAGCTGTCCCCCAATCCGTCGCCTGCCATGCTGACGCCTGCGGCCTGTACCATACTTCTAGAGGATTGCGACAGCATCCTGTTCACTTTTTGCACCAAGGCACTTCCCCCTGAGGCATGGACAATGTAATTGGCTACCGAAGGAACGCAGAAATAGCCCACAATGCCAATGATCAGGAACACTTGATAGGCCATGCCCGTTCGGCTGAAATAAGTGTCTCCCTGCTCGGCGATCTGGGAAAGATCGATCTTGAGCATGTTTTCCTGTATCTTACCGATGATGCCACCGAAAATATTGGCCACTGGCAGCCAAAGGAAAATATTGATGTCCCTGGCAAGCCATACCGTCAAGGTATGTTGAAAGCCATCAAAAACGGATATCCCAAAAATCAGTGGACCAAGGATGGACAGGACCACCAGCTGAAATGTCCTCAGCGTATTCACGCAGAGCGCAGCAGCCTGGAACAGGACCTGCAAAATCTCGCTCATCCACTCCCTGACAGAATTCCTGAAATTATAGGACGCCTTGTCCATGGCAAATTTGATGTCGTTACCGATCCCATCCAGAATACCCTCATCTGCGGCATCATCGCCATGGGTATATTTATACCATTCCGCCCGATCACCATCACCATGCTCACCTACGTACATCTGCCAGGCAGAGGTTTTCTTGATCGCTTCCTGCTGTTTCTCCAATAGCACTTGGACCGCCCGATCGGAATGCTCTACCATTGTTGAGGTAGCTCGAACCACCGGCTGCATCACGCCGTTGATCAGCGCCAGCACCAGGGGGAAGGCCATAATACAGAAGCCGATCACAAAAGGCCGGAACAAAGGGTAGAAATCGATCGGCTCAGCATTGGCAATATGGCGCCATACCCGAGATCCGATATACCACATAGCAGCAAATCCGGCAATCCCCTGACCTACGCCCATCAACTGGCCACATAAGGGCATCATCTCCCGGTAGAGCTGCTCGAGTACCTCGTGCATGCTTTTCATTTCCTCGGCAATTCCCTGTGCGTGGGACAACGTCGGTACAAGTAGACCTATAGAAAGGATTCCTCCCCGAAATTTTATCTTTTTCATCTTACTTCCATTTTTGTTCCTTGCTATGGATCTTTCCCATGGACCGGTTACTGTTCATCTCTTTTTTACGCTGAAGATGTAAAATCGAAGCCTCAGTGTTGAAATGATCAAGGAAATGAAGCTTTTCTTCCATCTGCCGGTGGATCGCATCGATGCGCGATAAACGCTCATCGTCGCCCATCTCTAGGGTCTGTTCGCTAAGGACCAACAGCAGTTCGTTCAGATTGCCAAGCGATAGCCTAAGGAGCCGATCATGGACCCCGCTGATATAATGGAGTTCCTGCGGGTTAAATAGCAGTGAAGCCCGCAGCCTGCTGTACCCTCCTTTGCACTGCTCAACAACGCGCACCTGCATATTGATGATCTCAACGATTTTGCGGTACCTGCGGACCGCCGGACTTACCCTCAGGAGCCCGTCGAGGAAAGTTCGGTGCAAGGTGAAATTGCCCTCAGACAGATCCTTTACTGTTCGGTAGCCGCTACTGAGCACAGCATAGCCTTGTTTCATCTGCTTCAAAATTGATCTGAACTGTGCTAATTTTTCCACGTTGAGCGTTAACTGGATTACTTCACTCGATTGCCCCATTAGCGAGCAAACAGAAAACAGGAAAGCGAACAGTGGAACGTAATATTTTACATTAAGTTTCATTTTATTAATACATTAGGTCATTCAACTTGAATAATTCATCTACATCGTTATTTTCCCTTGAACGGTTTATGACCAGCATCTTGATATCCTGCGAAAACCGTTTCAGAAATCCATGTTGAGCACTTAGTTCGCCATGGACCTGCTGTAAACGCTGGATGCGCTCATGATCCCCAAGGTTCATTTTACCTTTTTCCAACAGATCCAGCAGACCAAGGAAGGAACCTTCAGATGCTGTCCTCACGCTTCTAGCCACCCGATCGATATAGCTCAGCTCCTGTTCGCTGAGCAGTGCATTTTGTTCAACGAACTGTTTTATTGCTTCACATTGGATCAGGATCTCTAGCTCAAGGGCCATAGTTTCCGCGACCCGTGCATAGCGCCGAACCGATGGACTGACTGTCTTCGATGAACCGAAGAATCGGTTAT
>CALGIY010000318.1 GCA_937914965.1 uncultured Thermoanaerobacteraceae bacterium
ATCTGAACGATATTCACGGCCTCTCTACCATTGGTAGCATACTTTTCCACCACATCTAATGCACCCGGGGCAAAAGTGTAGCCGATCCTTTCCGCTGCATTCCCAGAAATCTTCCGGATCTCCTCAGGCAGCAGCAACCTGAAAAAAACCTCTACACAGCGCGACCTGATCGCTGGTGAGATCTCTTCTGGCAGCCTTGTAGTAGCACCGATAAGGCGGAAGTCTGCAGGCAGTCCGTTCTGAAAAATATCATGGATATGCGCTGGAATATGGGTATCTTCAGTATTGTAATAGGCACTCTCAAAAAAGACCCTACGGTCTTCCAACACCTTTAAGAGTTTATTCAACTGAATGGAATGCAGTTCCCCGATTTCATCGATGAAGAGGAGACCCCCGTGGGCCTTAGTTACAGCTCCGGGCTTAGGTTGTGGGATACCTGCAACCCCCATAGCCCCCGCCCCCTGGTAAATAGGATCATGCACCGAACCGATCAATGGATCAGCAATCCCCCGCTCATCAAAGCGAGCGATGGTGGCATCCATCTCCACAAATTTGGCGTTGATGCCGAACGGGGAAACAGAGTTATTCTTGGCCTCTTGCAGCACCAACCGAGCAGCAGCAGTTTTTCCTACCCCTGGAGGCCCATAAATCAGAACATGCTGAGGATTAGGGCTACAAAGAGACGCCCGCAGAGCCTTGAGACCCTCTTCCTGACCGATAATCTCATCAAAGCGCTGAGGCCTAGTCTTTTCGGCCAGAGGTTCTGCCAGTGAGATCCTGCGGAGGCTCTGGATCTTCTCCATTTCCTTTTTCGACTCCCGATCCACCGCCACTTTAGTCCCCTGCTGGCTGCGCAGAAGATTCCAGAAGTATAAACCAACTACAAGAACAAAAACGATCTGGATAATCCCTATTACACCATTGAATCCATTAAAGCCTGGATTTGTCATGAAAACCACAGCTCCTATCCCGGTAATTTCTAATATTTACCCTTCATTATTACCAGAAACCGTGGTTTTTAACCCGCAATTCCAATCGAGCGGTAATTAGTATCCCCGTGTCCACCCCAAGGAGCACGAAAAAAAATAAGGGGTGCTGGGCACCCCTTATGCTGTTTCTTCTCTTTTCTTCTTGCGATCCTCGGTTACCAGGATCGGCTCTTCTTTTTTGTCGATGACATCTTTAGTCATCACACATTTGGTAATGTCATTCCTGGAGGGTATGTCATACATCACATTCAACATAACATCCTCCAGAATCGCCCGGAGCCCACGGGCACCTGTCTTCCTGCGCACGGCTTCCCTGGCCACAGCCCGGAGAGCCTCGTCCTTGAATTCTAGAGCAACCCCATCGATCTCGAACAACTTCTGGTACTGTTTCACCAAAGCGTTCTTGGGTTCGGTCAGAATCTTGACTAGTGACCCCTCATCCAAGGCTTCCAGTGTCACGATTATCGGAACCCTGCCCACAAATTCAGGAATCAGCCCATACTGCAAAAGGTCAATCGGCATGATCTGGCTCAAAATTTTACCAATCTCCTTATCCTGTTGGGCAATTTCCGCACCGAAGCCGATGGTTTTCCTGCCGGTTCGGTTTTGGATAATTTTGCCGATCCCTTCGAAAGCTCCCCCGCAGATAAATAGGATATTAGTAGTAT
>CALGIY010000319.1 GCA_937914965.1 uncultured Thermoanaerobacteraceae bacterium
AGAGTCTGCAGGTCTGAAAGATCTCCATAGAGCCCTGAGCTTATTTCAGGAGCAGCGTCTTTCCCGCCCCCAGGATAAGCCTCCTGAACCGAGAGGTACCAGGGATGATGTATCCCGCCTAGTTGAAGCCTTTCAAGAAGTTCTGGAACGTATCTCTGCACTTCCAGAACCCTATTCTGTGCAAGGGGTACCCTTTGATCTCGATGCTGTCATGAGTGATGTTTTAATGCGGATCAGTTGCCAGCCTGAGGGCATGAATTTTAAGGAACTCTTTCCTGCTGCCTCCAGCAAGAAAGAGGTGGTCATCACCTTCTTGGCTGTTCTAGAGCTTGTTTATGAGGGGAAGGTGCGGGTGCTGCAGAATCAGGACACAGAAGGGCTCTTTCTTGCCCCAATCTTATGATTAAGGAAAGGGGAGGGGTGAAATAACGGTGATTTTCCCACAAGAGGCTACCGCTGTACTAGAAGCCCTCATTTTTATTGCCAGCAAACCGGTTTCAACAGCTACATTAAGCCGGCTGACGGGTTTTTCCGAAAAGGATGTCGAGCAGCTCCTTTTGGAACTGGAGAAATTCTACGACCAGCCAGGGCATGGGCTGAAGTTGGCCAAGGTTGCGGGAGGTTATCAACTGGTTACCCGTCCTGAATATGCAGATTACGTAGAAAAAATGTTGATGGAAAAGGTCAAAGAGCCTCCTCTCTCCCGGGCTGCACTGGAGACATTAAGCATCATTGCTTACTACCAACCGGTAACTAGGGCTAAAATCGAATCGATCCGCGGTGTCCGGGTGGACCACATCCTGGCCAATTTACTGGAGCGTGGATTGATCAAAGAAGTGGGACGGGGAAGCGGACCAGGAAGGCCTGTGCTCTACGGGTCTACACCAAAATTTCTAGAATATTTTGGTCTGAATACAATTGCGGACCTGCCACCCCTATCTGACCTGGGAAACACGGCTGACACATCGTAAAAACAGTATACTTTTCATGGAAGGCGCAAACCTTAGTAACAGTTGATGGACAGTCAGGAAATTACTGTGGGGTGATCTGGGATTGCGCCAGGATGAAATTTTGTTTTTTTTCGGCATGATAATCATAGTTATCGGGATCCTACTGGTAGTAATGCCTGTAGAGATCCGTTTTCTTTATCAGGGAGGTCTAGGCGGTCACTCTCTCTTGCTGAGGTTTGAATTCCTGCAAGGAAAGATCGGAGTTGGCACCAAATTTTATTTTGGGCGCAGCAAAGGCAAGAAGAAATCTAGGCTGCGGGTTGTGGAGAAGATCAAGTTAAAATCTTTTTTTCACTCTGGGGGGGAGGACCAGTACCATCTAACTTCATCACTCGATGAACTTTTGATTGTCTTTTCCCGTTATCAAAAGCTGCTGCGTTACAGCAGGGAATTCATGGAGAGGAGTTTCTGTCGGCGTTTCATTTGGGAAACAGAACTTGGTTTTGCTGACTATGCATTAACAGGTATGGCTACAGGGTTAATGTGGGCCGGAAAAGGTACTGCTCTTGGCTATTTATCCCGCCTCATAAAGATGGATTGCCAGAATGTGCGGATTCAGGTGACCCCTTACTTTGGCAAGCAGCACTGGGAGAGTACTATAGACTGCATATTCAAAACGCGTTTGGGTCATATTATAACTGCATTAAGTCGTTTTTTATTCTGGTGGATCAAGATAGTTTGGGACAAGAAAAAAAGAGGTGACAGGATTTGTCGGATCATCCCATCGAAACCCTTATGAAGACCGCCATGGAAAGCATCAAGGATATGGTTGATGTCAACACTATTGTTGGCGATCCAGTAGAAACACCTGATGGCAGTGTAATTATGCCGGTTTCTCGTGTTGCCTGCGGCTTTGCAGCCGGAGGAGCAGACTACCAAACAGACGGCAGCAGTCAGGGGGATAA
>CALGIY010000320.1 GCA_937914965.1 uncultured Thermoanaerobacteraceae bacterium
ATGGGACTGGAACCCCTGCCCGCACCATATCCCTCAGTCTCCGGTGCCTGGCAATCACATTGGGCAGTCCTTCTGCCTTGATCATCTGCAGGGATTCAGCCAAAGCCGTCAGCTGTGGGATGGCTGGAGTATAGGGTGTCTGCCCCTTCTCTGCATATTTACGGGCAGCTGCTATATCCCAGTAAAACCGGGCATTAGTGCACTTCTCCGCCACCTCCCAGGCTCGCTTGCTGACCGAAATAAAAGAGAGTCCTGGTGGAATCATAAAGCTCTTCTGAGACCCGGCCACTACCACATCCAGGTTCCAGGCATCGGTCTCCAGTTCCATGGCACCGAGCCCGCTCACCGAGTCTACAATAAAGAGGGCCGGGTGATCCCCTAAAGCCTTTCGCAGTGCAGGTAGATTATTGGTTACACCTGTTGATGTTTCATTATGAGTAACAAATACCGCTTTGATCTCTTTGTTGGTGTCCTGCTTTATTCGTTCCTCCAGGGCAGTAGGATCAGCAGCAGTACCCCAGGGAAAGTCAAGTTTCTCCACTACTGCTCCGAAGCGCCTGGAGATCTCTGCAAAGCGTTCACCAAAGTTCCCGATGGAAACCACTAAGACCTTATCTCCGGGAGAGATGAAGTTGACGACCGCTGCCTCCATTGCCCCAGATCCGGCAGAAGGGAAGATCAGCACATCATTCTCTGTGCTGTATACCTCTTTCAGCCCCGCTGTTAGTTCAGCAAAAAGTTCTTTGAATTCGGGTCCCCGGTGGTTAATCATGGGCTTTGCCAGAGCCCTCAGGACCTGAGGTGGAACTGGTGTGGGTCCCGGCAGCATTAGATACTGTTTATCATCCATTTTTGGGCCTCCTCGGTATAAATAAATAATAAAAACTCCCGTCCCAGAATATGGGACGGGAGTAATAACCCGCGTTGCCACCCAACTTGATGCCAGATCAAATCCAGCATCCTCTCAAAAGTCTTTAACAGAACAACCTGTGTCCTTCGTTTCAGAACCAACTCCAGGGTGGATTCAGGATGCCTTCCTGCTGGTTTTCACCAACCACCAGCTCTCTATAAGGACAGGCAAGCTTACTAATCCCCTTCATCATCATGTTTGATTTTTTGATTTGTCAGCCATTATACCACAGAAGATCAGAGGTGACAAATAATTTTACCATCCCCGGGAAGCCAGGCGTTCTTCCGGGGCGATGCTGGAAATTTCCAGCCCCGGCATAGCCTCTCCCAATCCACGGGAAACCTCAGCCAAGACCTTGGGGTCGTTGTAATGTTTTACTGCTGCTACAACAGCTTTAGCCCGCGGTGCTGGGTCTGCGGACTTAAAAATCCCTGACCCAACGAAAACACCATCTGCACCAAGCTGCATCATCAATGCCGCATCAGCAGGGGTGGCAACTCCACCAGCAGCAAAATTAACCACGGGTAGTCTCCCAGAAAAGGCCACAGCTTTCAACAGTTCATATGGCGCTCCCAATTTCTTGGCCGCAGCCATTAACTCTTCAACTGGGAGTCCCTTGACCCACCTGATCCCGTCTTGGACGGTCCTCATGTGGCGTACAGCCTCTACGATGTTACCTGTCCCGGCCTCACCTTTCGTCCGGATCATAGCGGCACCTTCTCCGATCCTGCGCAGGGCCTCACCAAGATCCCGTGCACCACAGACAAAAGGCACTTTATATCCGTGCTTGTCGATGTGATAACTCTCATCGGCAGGGGTAAGGACCTCACTCTCATCAATAAAATCGACACCCAAAGCCTCTAGGATTTGGGCTTCTACAAAGTGGCCGATCCTTGCCTTAGCCATTACTGGGATGGTTACGACATCAATGATCCTTAAAATAACATCGGGATCAGCCATCCGGGCTACACCACCTGCTGCGCGGATATCAGCAGGAACCCGCTCCAAGGCCATGACTGCACATGCCCCTGCATCTTCAGCAATCTTGGCCTGCTCTGGTGTGGTCACATCCATGATCACACCGCCATTGAATTTTTCGGCTATTTCCTTTTTGATATGACATTTACAGGTTCCTTTTGCATCCATCAATAACCCCGTCCTTTCCAGCAAAAACATTAACAACTTTATTCTACTGCACCCATCACCAGGTGTAAATAGGTTTAATCTTCTACCTTCTCTACATCCTCAAGGTTGGTCGGGGGCACTTTGGCAACTGCCACAATCCTGTCCCCTTTGTTTAGACGCATCCCACTGACTCCCTGGGTATTCCTTCCTT
>CALGIY010000321.1 GCA_937914965.1 uncultured Thermoanaerobacteraceae bacterium
GAACAATGTGGCGAGTGCATTAGCCATAACACATGGGTGTACGAGGTGCTTGTGAGACTCGTGCGTTGGCGACGAGCCGTCCAGGACACGCAGCACCCATTTTAGCCGCCGAGGGGAACGCGATACAGAAAGAGGGAGGTGGACGTTTTCTGCACAAGGGGCAAAGCCAGAGCCGCCTCTAGCGGGGGCCCCTGGCCGAAATATCTCTCTTCTGAGCCGGGTGCTGTTGTTGGGGCCGGGGTAGTAAGCAACCTCGCATCCTCCCGTCCTGGACTATTGGGTAATTGAAGCCTCGTGCCCCGATGGGGATAGATGGCAGATGATGAATCAGGCGAAAGAATTAACCAATATGCAGATCAAGAAAAGGGCTAAAATTAAAAGTAATATACCGCTTTTTATTATGCTTATTATACCAATTGTGTATTTTTGTATTTTTTCTTATGGACCTATGTTCGGTTTGGTCATGGCGTTTCAGGATTACCGGCTGAAGGATGGTATCTTAGGGAGCGAGTGGGTAGGTCTACTAAACTTTAAATTGATTTTCTCAACCAAGAATCTCGTTAAAATCATATTGAATACAGTGAGAATTGGGTTATTGACGGTTCTTGTATCGTTCCCGTTTCCAGTTATTCTGGCGATTATGCTGAATGAAGTAAAAGGGAAACGGTTAAAAGCGGGGTTACATTAGTGAAATCATAAAATGCACCAGGTTCTGACGCTACAGTCACCTGGCCGCCATAAATTCCCGTTGACCTGCCTACCTGTGGGCCGGTGAGTTTCCAGATGAAGTTCCTTACCGCTCCATCAGCGGGAAAAAAATCATCGGTAGATTCTGGGTGTAGGTCCATCGTATATCGCTTGCCATTATAATCTTTTTGGATGAAAGCATAGGCATAGAAGGCGTCACTGCCCAGTCCCGCAAGTTTTTTGCTGTAAGTTCCTTCAGCACCAGTGGTAGCCACGGTGTTTTCATTGTACCAGATTACACTGGAAATAATGATCCTGGCACCGGACACCGGTCGTCCATCGGAAGTCAGCACTTTCCCCTTCACCATATCGGTAGCAGGTTTGTTCATATCTCCACCCTTGTCTTTTTTACAGGCTAACATTAGTAAAGAAAGCGCAACTAACAAGTTCATCGTGTTTATTTTCATCTTATTCTTTTATTTTTTGTTGTTAATGATGGCCGCAATATCCCTGAAAGAAATAATTAAATTGTGCTATAGCGATAGACAGTTTTATTTTCCAGTCGGACAACACCAATTGAACGGTAATAAGCAGAGCTACGATATGTTTTGGTCGTTTGTCGATGCTAAGCCGTTTTCTATCCCTTTATTGTGGGCAACCTACAGACAACCTTTAGTTGTCAAAGAGACGACCCTAAAAGTTGCTGGATATATTTGATAAAGGATTTCGGAGTGTAGGCTGATAACAAGACAGGGATTGCAAGTGCTCAGGACAGGAGGATGGGGTATATCAAATCTTCATAATCCGACAAGCAGGGCCGTTTCATTATGAAACGGCCTCTTTTCTTTATGGCCAGGCAATCTAACGAAGAGAAATAAAGATATCGACCTCTGCATTACTGGGATCGGTGCTTCTATGGTCATAGACCTCAAAGTCTGCCGAAAACAATCTTTCCAAGGGCGACTGCCAGATTTCCTTCCATTTGTTATAGACCAGTCCATCGTTCAAGTTACCCTTCAATGGATACTGTTGGTACTGTCCATTTTCAATCGTCAGTCCAGTCATTCCCTCGGGAATTTCCTCGAGCTTGTCGACCCTGCAGCCCAGGATAGTAGTGTAGGGGCGGGTATGGTCTTTCTCGTAATCGGTATAGATACAATACAAGGTGTCATCCTGTCTGTTGGGGATCTTTGCAAGGACGCCATCACCAAAGAACTGGCTCCATAGTGCCGGAATATCTTTCTCGGCCCTGCCGCCCTCGTTGCTGGTGCGTACGGCCAGACCGATTATATGGAAACTTTCTATCTGTATTTTCATATCTGTATTTATTATGCGAATCTTAAAATCAAAAATTTCAGCCTGATGGCAGCCACAAAAATGTGTCCCGTCACTTTGGACATTGCTCCACTGAAGGACCAAACTTATGCAAAGTATCTGCAGTAGAATTGTGTTCACATGATCGATGCATCTTATCTTTTCTTGAACCTGAATTTAGCGTAGAATTTTTCTGCCTTCCCATAACAGTATGGTGTGCTCCGAATTTTCTGTTTAAGGTCGCCCTTCAGCGCTCCGGTGATCAGCCCATTTTTTTCCTCGAGCAGTACGATGACCCCTGAGGTATGCTGCTCTCCGGCAGGCACACACTCGGTATATGCACTAGAATAATAGTCACTGTTACCATCCGAATAGAAAAAGGATGCGCGTACATTATCTCCAAAAGGTTTGGTCCCTAAGCTTTGGTCGGGTATTTCGAAGTGAAGCCTACTTCCTGAATGACCTCGAAAGTTTGCATAGGTCGATGAGCTTCCGCTATAGACCTCAACCCCGGCATTCCCATCTATTCTACCGGATTGCCCCTCTATTGAAGTGTAACTGTATTCCTCGGAGAGCAATGTTATCCGCGTTCTCGCA
>CALGIY010000322.1 GCA_937914965.1 uncultured Thermoanaerobacteraceae bacterium
GTGATACCGTAGGCAACCTCTCCGCGAGAAATAATTCTTTCTACAACCTTCCTGGATTTAAGCAGTTTCTCTTTTCCTGATACATGCAGCATCACTGGAGCCATATTTCTAGCGACCGAACGAACCTGTTCCAGTGTCAGATTCTCACCGTCTATCGAAACACTATGTACAGCTGCTTCCATTTCGATCATCATTCAAAACCTCCTGGATTGTGTTCGAGAAAAAGAAAAAGGGAGCAGGGCGCAAATCTTTTGCGCCTCTACTCCCTAATAGCTCTTAACTTTGAGTAGTAACTCGGTACCTGGTTTGCTTTATTGCTTTAACGTGTCAAAAGGACCGTCCCTTTGTCACCTTTCCCATTACAAAACAAAAAGGAAGCATACGCATCAAAAACTACCTGCGCCTACTCCCTAATAGCTCATGACTATGAGTAGATAACCCCCTCTACAGGAAAGCTGCAGAGATAATTTATCAATTTAATTATACTAAATTAACAGTCCCTTTTCAATACCAAATTATTCGTTGGAAAAAGGACAAGGGGTGTCATGGGGACGGTACTTTTGACACATGGCAAACAAAACGTCCCACTGCCACTTATATATGATTAATCCCGAGCCCCATCACTTCATGTTCAAATCCCTTAATGGGTGCACCGATGGTGCCATAAAGAGCAACAGCCAACCACTCACCGTCAGAATAATCATGCGCCATGCGTGGTCCCCGGACAACGCTGAAAACCAATCCAACACTGCGCAGGATGCTGCCTAAAGCCAACTCACCCCGGCATACCCCATGGAAGGCATCCAGGATCGAGTGATAAAGGGCATGTTCCTCTCGGTACTGGTTCTGAATGATCCCTCTCCTTTTGGCAGCTGTTTCTACAGCAGCAAAAATCTTTTCACCATCCATAGAACCGGCACGCCCCTTATAGAGCTTGTACCCCAGTTTTTCTCCTCGTTGAAAAAAACCTTTTTCCTCATTTTCAGAGCAGAGAGCCAGCATTACAGCCAACTTTCCGATGGTTATATCGCTCAAAACAATCACCCCCGGTTTTGATAAAGGACTCCGACATAGAGATCAAAGCCTGTTAGGTTAACGAATTACAGATGTACCTGTACAAAGCGATTTAAACCGGGTAAACGTAAACACCAGGTTTTGAATTACCACCTATTTATTTCTTGATCAAATCGGATAATCCTCCTAGCTTCAGATCTCTAATCCTGAAGGCCTCTTACCCAACCGGCGGTAAGTGCACTTTTAAATTTATGGCAAACAAATCTTCTGACCCACCCGTAGGTTAAAGGGATCGATCCCCGGATTTACTGCCAACAGTGCCTCTACAGTGGTTCCGGTCGTCTGAGCGATCAGGTAGAGGGTTTCACCAGGCCCCACAACAAAGAAGATACCTGAAGCGCAAGGAGGCAGTTCCGCAGGCAGGCACAGGAACTGACCGACCTGAAGATTAAAGGGATCAACCCCAGGATTCAGGTTTACCAATTCGTCCGCAGTTGTACCTACCTCCTCAGCAATGGTATAGAATGTATCTCCCGCCCCCACCCGCCAGTAGCGGCCAGAGACGCAAGGGGGTTTTGCCTGTTCCATCATCAACACTCCAGTTTAATTTTTCTCCCCCAGCAGATCCGCCAAGTAACATTCAACAAGAACTTCCAAAGTACGCAGCACAGAAAACGCCGCAGCCGGTTCCAAAAAATCTACCGCAGGGAGGCTGTTACAATATTCTATGCAGCAAAAAAAATAATGCCTGCTCCCAAGTTTTGAGAACAGGCATTTTCTATCAATCCGTCCGACACCAGACTTACTTTGAATAAAGCAATAAAGCAAGCCTGACCCCGGTTAGACAGTATCGCGTTCTTTCAGCTTGAAGACCAGCTTTTTCTCACCGGCATCCACGATGATCTGGTCACCAGACTTGAACTTCCCAGCGAGCATCTCTTCGGAGAGTTCGTCCTCTACCA
>CALGIY010000323.1 GCA_937914965.1 uncultured Thermoanaerobacteraceae bacterium
ATTAAATAATGTTAAGAAGAGTGAACAACTCCCAACTGGATCTCTGGGATGATATTTTCGAACTGTGCCTTTGTATGCCCGACGGTAATCTAAATCTTGAAGGATATTTTCCCAAAATTGTCGAAAAGGTTAGTGATCGAGCAAGGGGGCGATTAAATAATGTTAAGAAGAGTGAACAACTCCCAACTGGAGCTTCTTGAGGGGGATATCACAGAGATGGCCACAGATGCCATCGTTAATGCCGCTAATTCCTATCTGAAACATGGAGGTGGGGTGGCAGGTGCTATTGTCAGGAAAGGTGGCCGGATTATCCAGGAGGAGTCAGACCAGATCGGTTATTGTCCCGTTGGTCAGGCGGTGATTACCGGTGCTGGTTGTCTCAAGGCAAAGCATGTGATCCATACGGTGGGGCCCAGGATGGGTGAGGGGAACGAAGACGAAAAATTAAAAAATGCTACCTTGAACAGCCTTAAGTTGGCGGACCGGGAAAGCCTGGAGAGCCTAACTTTTCCGGCAATCAGTGCCGGTATTTTTGGGTTCCCTATTGATCGCTGTGCTGAAATCATGCTGGAAACCACAATCGATTATCTACGCGGAAGTTCAGGTTTAAAGAGGGTTATCTTCTGCCTGTTTGGTAAAGACAGCTTTACCGTCTTTCAAAAAGAACTGGAAAGGCAGATTCCAGGGGAGGAGCGCTGACAGGAAGATGAATGATCAAGAGATATATGAAAAAATCGCAGATCTCCTGGCATCAACACATAATACCGTAGTAGTCACAGGAGCAGGGATCAGCACTGAAGCAGGGATCCCGGATTTTCGTGGTGAGAAGGGGATCTACCGCACCCTGGGTGAGGATAAAGTGGTGAGCCTGCTCAACATCAAGGCCTTCCGGAGAAAACCCCGGGAGTTTTATGAGTTCTACCGGAATTATTTTATGATGCCTCAAGTTAAGCCGAGCCGTGCTCATCTCCTGCTTGCTGAAATGGAGAAAAAGGGCATCATCAGAGCCATTGTGACCCAGAATATCGATAATCTTCACCATGCTGCGGGTTCCAGGAACGTAATTGCAGTACACGGGAATGCAGAACAGTTCTACTGTACCAGGGTCGGATGTAATACAATAGCTGATGCTGACTATGTTCGCAGCTATCCTGAGGTAGTACCCAAGTGCTCTCAATGTGGGAGCATCTTAAAACCTGATGTTGTCCTGTTTGGGGAGCCAATCCAAAACCACCGCCGGGCCAGGGATACTATACTGAGTGCCCAGGTGCTGATTGTGATCGGTTCATCCTTAACGGTCTACCCGCTGGCGAGTTTTGTAGGGGAATACTGTGCCTCAAGGAAAAAATTCATTATTATAAATAAAGGGCCTACCGCACTAGACCATGTAGCAACAGTAAAACTGGAAACAAATCAAACTGGAGATGCGCTTGAGGAAATATACAAACTAATTAAAAGATAGTATGGAGGTATAAAAGATGAGGTCCACTGTCGATTGTGTTCCCTGTTATATCAAGCAGGTAATCTCTACACTGCGAACTGCTGGGATCGAGGAAGAAAAACACTATGATCTGATCAATAAACTGCTCCCGGTGATAGCTGATTTAGACCCAATGAAAACCCCTGCCGAGAATTCCTCGGTGGTTCTCTTTGAATCCTATAGGATGATGGGGCTGGAAGACCCTTTTAAGGAAGCAAAAGCTGCTTCCAACCAGCTGGCGCGCACCTTTCTCCCGGCTCTTGAAAAGATCATCTCTTTCAATGAAGATCCACTCCTGACAGCCTTAAAAGCTTCAGTGGCTGGAAATGTGATCGATATGGGAATCAACCCGGATTTTGATGTAAGTGAAAGCATTCAACAGGAACTGCAGCGGGATTTCCAACGCAGTGATGACCATGCTTTTCGAGAACTCTTAAAAAGGGGCGGCCCACTGGTAGTCATTGGTGACAACAGTGGGGAAATCGTTTTTGACTATCTGCTCATGGCCAATCTACGAAGTTTTACTGAAGACCTTTTCTATGTTGTCAAAGGTGGGCCGATCCTCAATGATGCCACCCTAGAAGATGCCGAAGATACTGGAATGCACCTCCTAGCAGAGGTTATCACTACGGGTAACAACTACCTGGGGGTGATCCCTGAAATAAGCGGCAATGCTCTTCGTTCAGTTATGGAAAAGGCAAATTTGGTACTAGCCAAGGGACAGGCCAATTATGAAACCCTTGAGGGAACATCTTTTGCAAGCGAGAAGACTTTCTTCCTGCTGCAGGCCAAGTGTCCGGTAATAACATCACACCTTGGAGTAGATATGGGCAGTTCAGCACTGGTGCAAAACAAGCCGGAATCTACTCTTTAATAATTTATAGTATACCAGGGGAGGTGCTAGTAATGAATATAATCGGAGGACCTCCAGACCCAGAGGGCATACCTGGCATTGAGGGATCAGCCTGGTTTGTGATCTGTCCGGTATGCGAAACACCACATTCAGCCCGAAAGAGCAGGAAAGATTCTGGGCAGGGAAGGGATGCCCTCTAACAACTACTCTACGTCGTTCTTAACCTGGCTGTGAAAAATCTCTTCGAGGGTTAATTCCTCCTCCCCTGAATCTTGTTTTACCTGGCTGATTACATCAGTAACACCCCGGGCTTTAGATGCGGCGTTTACAGCAGCATCAACTTCAGCGGGGTCATTTGACCGACCCGCCAGCACAACTTTCCCACGATTAACATTTTCTACTCCAATATTGTAGGGATTTCCGTCTGGATCTCCTAGCAGTTCTTCCTCTACCTCCTGGATTATGTCCTGGTCAGTGATAGAACCGTCGGTGCTGATGGCTACAGCATTGGCAACTCCCTTCACACCATGAACCTGTCTCACTAGATCTTCTGCCCATTTTTTTTCTTTTAAGGTATCAACAATTCCTTGCAGTTGGACCTCTCCGGATACTACATCCGCATTAATACCGTAACTGCCTAAATTCCTATCGTTTTTCAGGATGTTTCGGATCTGCTTCCGGAGTTCCTGGTCAGAGAGTTTTTGCTCGTTCATCTGCATCCCCCTTTAATATAATCTATGGTCATCCTTCACCAACTTAAATTACCCCGAATCAGAATTTTTCATGCAATTATATCAAACAACTAAAATTTATTAAGTGCATGTATATAATTTGTATTTGTGGAATACTATGTATAGCTACATAATATAAATAGTACGGAAAGGAGTATTATGCACTAACGTGAAATATGGCTGTTGCAAAGAAGAGACCTAAAAAAATTTATATGCCAGGCGACCTTGGTGATGCGAGAACACGGAGAAAATACCGGAAATCGGGACCTGTAATTACTTATATGCAAGCGGAGGCGTTTAATAAAATGGGTGAGACTATTTGTTTAGATGAATTTTTGAAACTGCCCGATACTAGGGCAAAAGATGTAATGTTGGAATTGAGCTCGATCAGCGATCAAAAGTTAGCTGATGAATGGAAGGTACAGACCAGTTTTGTTAGAAAAATTAGGCGTATTCTGGGGATTCAAAAAGATCACAGTGGTGCAATAGTTGCTAATACAGATATTTTATGCGAGAAATGGCCACCTACCTACAGACCACGGAAAAGAAGAACAGTAGAACTTCAAGAAACCATGAAAATCGTAGACGAAGATTTAGAAAGCTCCGATGAGAGAACTTTCACAGAAAGTAGTAAAGGCTTTAGTTTCAGCCTGGAAGGTGTTTTTACTGCGAGTGAAATAGAAAAGCGGTTGGAAGCACTTGCAATTATGGTTGCTTGCTCTATTGGTAGTAAATACTCAATCAAAATCTCCTTGGAGGAGATTGTTGATTTCGAAGAAGTATGTAAACAAGATCGTGATCTGGGTTTACACGAAATTAACACCTTGTAAAAGTACCTATTGATGCCGTTGGATAACAAACAGAACTGGCGGAATATGTTCCTGGTTAACAGGTTCTAAGCGAAGAACTTTGAACTCTTTTGGGTTTAGACTTGATAGGAACTCATTTACTTTTGTGAATTCCTCAAGTGCACCAGGATGCCCTCTATAGCTGGCAACTGTGATCAGACCTCCGTTGCTGAGCAGTTTTAAGGCGACCCTAAGAGACTGTAGAGTCGACTCTGGTTTGGTAATCAGACTTGGGTTGCCTCCAGGAAGATACCCCAGATTGAACATAACGGTCTTAACAGTGCCTGATTCCAGGTACATATCCAAATGAGCATGACTGTCTTGAATTAAAGTAACTCTATCTAACAAACCTGCCACATTCAGTTTCTGGCGGGTTTTTTCAATAGCAGTTGTTTGGATGTCAAATCCGTATACCTTTCCTGTTCTACCTGTACACTCAGCGAGAAACAGAGTGTCATTACCATTTCCTACAGTAGCATCTACACAGATATCGCCAGAGGTCACCTCCTGCTGGACAAACCACTTGGCCCAGGAGACGATCCTGCGCGCTGTAATGTACTGCCTATTTTTCAATTCCCTCACCTTCGATCTTTATTACTCAATACATTATAACCTTGATTCTATTAACTTTCACGATCATAGCTTCAGGGAAAATGCTCACCCACAAAACGCTTCCGGAATAATATGTTAACAGCATCATCAAAGGAGGCGTTTTTATGAGCATGCACTATGGAGATACATACCATGAACTCATCAAGGAACTAAGAGCAGCTCTGCTTGATGAGAGAAAAACGGCAGTATTTTATGCCCAGTTGCGGGATATATCCCGAAGTTTTGAAGGGGTTGATTCCTTTGCCGAAGCACGCAAGGATGAACTGGATCACGCTGCTGAGCTTACCAAACTGCTCGAGCAATTGACCGGTTCTATGCCGGAAGAGGCTCTGCAGCCTGTTTGCCCACCATCATTTAGCAACTACTGTGAGGGAATTAGAATGGCCATCGAGGGAGAAAGTGCTGCGCGCGTAGAATATAAAAGAATCATCCAAAAGACGAGTTCCAGAGAAATTCGGGGTGTCATCAAGGAAATATTTAATGATGAAGAAGTCCATCTAGCAAAATTCCGCAAATTATATGAAATCGAGTGTAGACCAGGTTATTACGCGGAATCGATAACAGAAGATCCGGAAATAACTGAATAAGACTGTTAGAAGTAAAAGCAGGATTTCTGAAACATATCAAGAAATATATAAAATAATAACTCCACAGAAGTGGAAAGCAAGTTTGAACGTATTTTAATAAATGTGTGAACGATGCCATGAAGGTATCTTGTCTCCAACAGGAGATGGATCTTCATGGCTTTTTTTATTTCAAAGGGGGTGACAAAAATAGAACTGGTACCTATTGGCATGATCCACAGCCCTTACCTGACACCTGGTGATGCTCCTAACCAGGGACGTTTTTCTGAAAAACAGGTGGAATTAGAGATCTATCCGGACTATGTAGAGGGGCTCAAAGACATTGACAAGTCAACCCATCTGATTGTCAATGTCTGGTTACACCTTGCCAAGCGGGATGTGCTCCAAACCAAAACACCCTTTGGTCCAGAGCTCAGAGGTGTATTTGCCTGCCGCGCACCATCCCGCCCAAACCCGATTGCTTTCTGTGTGGCAAAGATCCTCCGTAGGGAAGGCAACCGACTGGTGGTACAGGGTGTGGAAGCAGTAGAAGGGACTCCACTGCTGGATTTAAAGCCTTATTCAAGCGATTTGGACAGCATTACTGGAATCAAAATTGGATGGTTCAATAAAAAAAAGGAGGATTGATCGTAATGCCGAAGGTGCTTGTTTGTCCTAAATCAGTTCAGTCTCTTTGAGCTAAACAGAAAACCGGGAAGTGTAATAAATGAAGCAAAGAATGGTTCAAGCTCAAGATATACCAGAAAGTTACCTCAAATATACAGGTAGGAAAACGATGATCATCGTTTTCCTGGCCCTG
>CALGIY010000324.1 GCA_937914965.1 uncultured Thermoanaerobacteraceae bacterium
CCCTTAGCTGTCAGCATGATGATAGAGGTATTGTTACACTGCTGTCTAATGCGTCGGCAGACATCCGGACCATCCACCTTGGGAAGCATCAGATCAAGGATGATGATGTCCACACTGCTGCAGGAATACTCATGCTGCGCAGAAGATCTAGCGCCTCTTACCCATCGTAAGCTGCCAGAACTTCAAAACCCTCCCGTTCTAGGGTGTATTTAAGTCCCTTGACAAGTGGTCTTTCGTTATCGACAATTTGTATTTGCGAAAGGATCCATCCTGGGTTTTCTAGTTTATTACCAGGTAGGTAAACTCTTGATATAATGGACTAATTTGCTATGGACCTAGACACTTGCCTGTTTCGTTGGTATATTAATCGTAGGTGTTCTTGTATGTAACTAAAAAAAAGGAAACTCGAAACAGGTGCTGTTATGTGTGTTAAGAACTGTTAGCGTTTTCTGGGTAGTAAATTACACTTGTATTATTCTTTTTATAGGTTTATATTCCTTTTAGTTTCATTATATTGTTGAAGGTATTTATTGCTTTTTGGTGTATTAAACGGAATAGAATACATAAATGAATCCTGTTTATAATTGTATTAGGCAGGAAATGGTTTGTTTTTGTAGAATAAATGATAATTATGCCGGAAGGCTATTTTCTTTGATCCATTGGACATAATTATATAACCGGAGCGGCAATGACCTGCAGAGAAAATAGTGGATTAAGAAGAAAACCATGTCACTGCAAAACATGTAGTTATATCAGAGGAGGATATTCTATGAGTAATAATACTGTTAAGACTCCAGTATCTTACCCCGCTACAGATGTCTATGAAGATGAAATTGACCTGAGAGGTTTAATCCTCGTCATATGGAGTTACCGGAAGCTCATATTTGGGATTTTTCTGGCTTCATTGTTAATGGGTGCAGTGATTTCTTTTGCGATCCCACCCGTATATCAGGTTCAGGCAAAGATATCAATAGGTAATTTTGCTTTAGAACAGGGCAGCAGTCAACTACAGATTACTTCTGAAACGGCCAAAGAGATACTGCTCAGCACTGATCTTCAAGAAGATGCTTGGGGAACGGGAACTGATTCAGGGGGACTCAATATTACACCTGTTGCGAACACAAATATATTACAGATCACCCTTGATACGAATGATCCCCAGCAAGGAGAGGTTTTATTAAATAAGCTTATTACTCGCTTTGATGAAAAGGTAGGGGTGCAGTATGAGCGCTCAAAAGAACTGAACAATAATGATCTCCAGTACACAAAAGAAGAGTTGAAAGAGGTTAACAAAAGCATTAAGCTGATCCGGGACATTCTTGAAAAACTATCGAAGGCTGAACCATCCCGTACTACAGAGATACAGCAGGCGGGACAGCTTGATACCTTATCCCGCTTTACTGAACAGCGAGATAAACTTCTGAAAAAAAAATTGGAGTCTGAACATAAGTTAAACAGTATAGAGGGTATTAAGGTGTTAGAAAAACCGACTGCACCTTCTTCACCGGTACGTCCCCGCAAGAAATTGAACATTGCTGTAGCAGGGGTACTTGGGTTAATGGTGGGGGTCTTTGCGGCATTTACCATGAACTATTTTAGACGTAATCCACTTGAGTTACATAGAAATGAATAACCACTGCCAAACATTACCAAACTACTAGAAATATATGTGCAAACTCTAAAATTCGCTGAAGTTTTAACATTAATGGAGGCTTTTAAGATTGCCTTATTGTAATAGAACAAAAACAGTTAATTTTCAAGGTTTTCGATCGATTTGGTTGAAGGGTTTAATATGGTTATGGATATTGGTAATACTTTTTGCAGATTTAAAGGTAACTGTGCATCCTTATATACATTGGGTTATGTTTGCCCTTCTAGTATTTTTTATTTTGCCCTTTTTATTTAAGATGAGGTTTAGTATCCGTTTCAATTTTGTTATATTTAATGCTTGTTTATTTTTGACATCTATTCTTTTAGTTGGATTCATTAGCATTAATCCGATTTATGAAATAGAGCAGGTAATCAAACTTACTATAATTCTTATTGGGGGCTGGATGCTTTTTTCTTCTTCACAGTTCCCGCTAACTACAGTTCTTAATGCTTTCAAAAGCGCTGTTTATATTAACGTTATTTTATTATTTTGTGGCGCAATTATATCACCAGTATTTGCACATGAGATGGCTATTGGTCGGTGGGGAACAGTACTAAACTATCCAGGTTCTTTATGGAGACTAGGAATTGCAGTTTTTATTTTATCTGCATATGGTTATTTCATATCTGGATTTCGTAATTTTCACTATGGTGTTTTGCTATTATCCAGCTTGTTATTAATTTTTTTTGATGGTTCAAGGACAGGAATCTTAATATTTATAATAGGGGTACTATTTTTGGGGTTAGTGCTCTTATTAGAGAAAAGAATTAAATTAAAAAAAACAGTGGTTCTAACAGTTGGTACTTTGTTGGTTATACCAATAATCGTTTTCCCTTTAAACTTGCTTGGAATTGAAGGGGCAGGCAGATTTGTTTCAAATATTAATACGATAAAGAATACGCAGTATAGTTTTGAACGGATAGATCCTGCTCGTTTCAAAATGTTAAAAACCGTTATCAATGAAATAGGTGAACACCCGTTTGTCGGAAAAGGCATTGGGAGTACACGAACCAATACACCAGTAGGTCCTATGGTGGTTCACATGACATACCTGCAGGTATGGGCTGATATGGGAATATTAGGGTTCGTTAGCTATATAGGCGTGGCCTGGGGGTGGATTATATGGTTACCAAAGATAGTCAGGCAAATTCGAGGATTATCATATTGTTCTGAAAGGGCTGTATGCTATAATGCTATATATTTGTTGATTGTCTTTGGTATAAGTGGTTTATTCCATCCATTAAGCACTGAGTGGTCCGAGTGGATTTTATTTCTTTTTCCTTATTCTATTTTGATTAGATTGCTTAATAACCGTACTGACTGTAAGGGTGTTGATACTTGTGTATGATATGTTTAGTATTGTTATTCCGACATATAATCGTGCAAATATTATAGGGAGGGCGCTTGAGTCTGTTTTGGGTCAGGAGGTATCTGACCTAGAAATAATCGTTGTCGATGATTTTTCGCAAGATAATACTGAAGAGGTTATATTAAAACGATATCCGCAGGTTCGTTATTATAAGTTGAGAAGTAACATGGGCCCTGGTATGGCAAGAAACAAGGGAATTAGAGAAGCTACTAGGAAATGGGTAGTACTATTGGATGACGATGACCAACTGCTAACTGGTGCCTTACAACAAGTAGCTAGTGCTATTAATTCTTTTTCTAAGGCGGAAAGATATCCAGTTTTACAGTTTGCTCATGGCAATGCACATGTTCCAACAAATTTTATGATAGCTACTATTGATGCATATATAAATAATGTGATAGAGGGAGATTTCGTTTCGGTAATACAAAAAGAAATGTTTTTAAAAAACGATTTCGCTTATCCAAATGCATCTATTGGAGCGGAACATTTACTTTGGTGGAAAATTGCTGACGAGTATGGAATACCCACTTGGAACTATAAAATTGCTAAATTAAACACTGATGCATCTGATAGATTGACAGATGTTAAACAGCAGATTAAAAAGGCAAAGGAACATGCTCAAGCACAAGATTTAACACTTTCTCTATTTGGAGAAATTCTAAAACATTATGCTCCTCAACTCTATCTGAAAAAACAGCTTGGCGCTGCGATATATTGGCTATTAGCGGGGGAGCGAACATTAGCTAGAAAAAGACTTAATGATGGCATCAAAAAGCATAATCGAATTATTTTTTTGCTAGTTTGGCTATTAAGTTACATGCCGAGGAAAATAATACAATTTTGTTTCGTATACTATCGGAGGTTAACACTGTGAAAATATTACAAGTAATTGATAGTTTGCAAATCGGTGGGGCAGAAGTGTTACTAAGACACTTAGTACCTTTGTTTATAGAAGAAGGTCATGACGTTGATATTTATTTACTACAATCAACAAACAGTTCGTTGGAAAGAGAACTGTTAAAGGAAGGCATATCGATTTATTCTCCGAATAATTCGACTGTATATTCAATTTCTCATATATTTAGTTTGGCGCAGTATTTACGCGAAAAGATATATGATGTTATTCATGTACATTTATTTCCTGCTCAGTTGTGGGTTGCGATTGCTAATAAATTAGTTCACAAGAAAACTTCATTAGTAACAACTGAACATAATACATACAATCGACGTAGAAAAAAACTATATCGACCGCTCGACCAATGGATGTACAGACAATATAATACAATAGCTGCCATTAGCGATGCAACGGCGAATGAGTTATATCAATGGTGCCCTGAGTTAGAGTCAAAGGTTACCTTAGTACCTAACGGGATTCAAATAGAAAAATTTAAAAAAGCATTACCGGTACCTAAAGTAAAAATAACTGGGTATTCGGAAGCACCTGTAATAATCTTCGTCGGAAGATTTGACGAACAAAAGGACCATATAACTTTAATAAAGGCTATGGTTAATATTCCTGATGCGCACTTAGTACTAGTTGGAGATGGACCGTTACGTAAAGAAATGGAATTGCTAGCGTCAAAGCTAGCTATCGATAACCGTGTCCATTTTCTGGGCCGCAGAAATGATGTTCATGAGTTAATTAAAATGGCGGACATTTATGTTCAATCATCACATTGGGAGGGCTTCGGAATTGCGGTTGTTGAAGCTATGGCAGGGGGGTTGCCAGTAATAGCTAGTAAAGTTCCTGGTTTATGTGATGTTGTCGGAAACTCAGGTATATTATTCGAGCCTAGAAATAGTAAACAGCTTGCAAGATACATTAAAGCAGTTATTGATAACAAGGAGTTATATAATAGTTTATCAATAAACAGCAGTGCGCGAGCTGAGCAATTCAATATAGAGGTAACGGCTAAAAAGTATATAGATTTGTATCGATCACCTGTTATGTAAATGTGTTTATATGTTAGGGGCGGGTAAGCAATGATAACATTATTATTTTTATAACAGTTGGTTGCTATGGCTCGTGATTAGGTCATGACCTCCAGCTTTTTTTAAAGATGTTCTGCCAGAACCAGGTACTCCAGATGACAGTGTCCAGGTGATAGCGATGCAAGAATTTATTCCCTTTGACGGTGAGTTCCGGATTGAACAGCGGCGCTATATCCTGACATTTGATGTTGCTCGTTTTCTTGACTACGAGATGGTGCAATATTTGGAGAAATAAGTAAGAATACTATATTTCGCAGAGCAGGATGGTTAATATTGAGGGGGTAATTAGACTGAGGCGAATACTATTTGTAGCATCTATTGCAACACATATAAAATCGTTTCATTTACCGTTTATTGAGATGTTACAAAAACAGGGGTACGAGGTGGATGTAGCTTGTTCTCCTGATGTCTCCTTGCCAAAAGGGCTTTTAGTATGGGAGATACCTTTCGCAAGGTCCCCTTATAGTGCTAGAAACATAAAGGCATTAGGTGCCTTACGAAGGCTTTTCCGGGAGCACCACTATGACTTGGTACATGTACATACTCCAGTCGCTTCGTTTTTGACCCGTCTTGCGGCTCGGGACATAGATGTTCCGGTACTTTATACAGCACATGGTTTTCATTTTTTTCAAGGAGCACCGCTCCGCAATTGGATATTATACTATACAGTGGAACGCTTGGCTGCCAAGTGGACAGCGGGTTTGATAGTGATGAATAAAGAGGATTTTGAGGCAGGAAAGAAACTAGGCTTTATAGAAGGGAAAAACCTCTATTATACGCATGGGGTTGGTGTTGACATTGACCAGTATCAACAAAGAGATAATAATATAAGAGAAAAATTGGGTTTGCCAGGCAAAGCAAAGATAGTTGTTTGCGTGGCCGAATTTATTGCCAATAAAAATCACATGCAATTACTCAAGGCTTGGAAGTATGTATGTGATAAAGAACCGGATAGTGTCCTTTTGCTGGTTGGAAAAGGTGAAGCTGAAGATAAGATTAGGAAAACAGTCTCGAACCTGGGTATTACACAAAATGTTTACTTTTTAGGTTTTCGTGGTGATGTTCCAGAAATATTGTTTGCTTCAAATATACTTGTACTTTGTTCCTACAGGGAGGGGCTTCCTCGAGTGATTATGGAGGCAATGGCTGCTGGGAAACCTGTGGTAGCAACTAATGTCAGAGGAAACTGCGATCTGGTAGAGGATGGCGTAAATGGATATTTAGCGCCTTTGGGAGATCCATGTTCCCTTGCAGACGCTATTGTTAAGCTGTTTCGCAACCCAGAACTTGCCCAGCACTTGGGCAGGACGGGTAGGGACAAAATACAAAACTACTCACTTGAGAATGTTCTTAACGAAATGGATAATATCTATCAAAAGTACCTAAATGCAGTGTTAACTTAACTAGTTATTCAGAGGGTGAGCAAAAATGGTATTAATATATTTTAAACGAATTATGGATGTGGTCAGTACTCTGACTGGTTTGTTATTTACGGTTCCAATACTATTAAGCGTTGCGTTTATTATTAGAATTAGCATGGGATCGCCGGTTCTCTTCCGCCAAGTGCGCCCGGCTTGGATGGAAATCCTTTCGTGGTGTACAAGTTTCGCACGATGCTTGATTTAAGGGACAAAGATGGCAATTTCTTGCCTGACGATCAGTGTCTAACAGGGATTGGTCGTTTTCTTAGGAATACTAGTCTTGATGAATTACCGGAGTTAATTAACGTTTTAAAAGAGGAAATGAGTTTAGTTGGGCCAGGGTGCAATTCGCTACGCTAAGATATCCATCGGTATGGATGTCTGAACATTTAACTATTGGCGCAGGTACTATAATATGTGCTGGTATAATATTAACAACAAACATAAAAATTGGGAATCACTGTATAATATTTTTGTGTTGTCGTATAGGGCATAGTACTATGTTAGAAGATTTTGTTAGTCTTATGCCTAGTACAAACCTAGCCGGGGATGTAAATGTAGGATGTGGTTGTTATTTTGGGCTTAATTCTTCGGTAATAAATAGAACGGAAATCGGTATGTGGAGTGTTATTGGTGTCGGTTCAGTTGTCGTTCGAGATGCCCCTTCAAAAGTTATCTCAGTTGAAGTTCCAGCAATAACAATGAAGAAAATGAATTATGGTGCTTGTGAAAGGCCCGACAGGATAATCAGTTTGTTACGAAAGGAAAACGATAACATGGATAATGTCCGACTAGCTTCACCAGACTTAGATGATTCCGATATTCTGGCGGTTGTTGATGTATTGCGCTCCGGGAGGCTTGCCTTGGGTCCAAAATCTCGAGAGTTTGAGCAGATGATTTCTGATTATGTAGGAGTTAAGCATGCAGTTGCGGTAAACTCGGGAACATCAGCCCTACACTTGATTGTACGCGCTTTGGGGATTGGGCCGGGAGATGAAGTGCTTGTACCTTCATTTACCTTTGCTGCCAGTGTGAATGCTATTATTTATGAAGGGGCAGTCCCTGTTTTTGTCGATATCGAACCGGAAACCTATAATCTGGATCATCGCGATCTTGAACAGAAGATTACTTCTCGGACAAAAGCCATTATGGTTGTAGATGTTTTCGGACATCCAGCCGAGTGGAATGATATATTGAGAATAGCTGGGAAATACAATCTACATATTGTCGATGACTCCTGCGAGGCTTTGGGGGCGGAGTATAAAGGAAGTAAAGTTGGCCAATTCGGCGATGCAGCAGTTTTTGCTTTTTATCCGAATAAACAGATTACGACCGGTGAAGGAGGTATCGTTGTTACTAACGATGAAGATATTGCACGGTTATGCCGAAGTATGCGCAACCAAGGTCGAGGAGAAATGGGAGTATGGCTACAGCACCAACGTTTAGGATATAATTATCGGATGGATGAGATGTCTGCTGCCCTCGGAGTCTCCCAACTCAAGAAAATTGAAAAATTTTTGATGAAAAGGGAACAGGTCGCCCGGTGGTATAATGAACGTCTTTCTGGATTGGATTGGGTGATACCGCCTGTTGTGAAAGACTATGTGCGTAAAAGTTGGTTTGTATATGTAATAACTCTTGCAGAGGGGTTAGAGAGAGAGCCAGTGATGAAAGAGCTAGAAAGACAGGGTGTTCCCTGCCGGGGGTATTTTTCTCCTGTTCATCTTCAGCCTTATATCAGAGATTATCTAGGATCTCTTGAAGGGGACCTTCCAACTACTGAATCTGTGGCGCGGCGTACAATTGCCCTTCCCTTTCATAATAATCTCAGACCAGAGGAAATAGATATTGTGGTGGATGCATTGAAGAATGCTGTAACTAATCTATAGACGCTATCATAGTAGAAGGAGATAAAGAAACAAGTATAAACCTGAGTTATGAAAATAATATATTAATCCCCTGAGACAGAATGCATTATTATTTATTGTTCGCTATTGTTTTTTTTAACAGATAAGAATTAGCGGAAAAATATTGTAAAAAGCGACGGAGGCCACCTCAGGCAGGAGATGGCCTCTTGTTTGTTGAATAGGTAAAGCGATTCTTCTATGTGACATTTTTTTGATCTAACAGAGGTGGAGAGAAATTGGAACGAGTATTACGAACAGCAGTTTTTTGTCTATTAGATGTTCTTTTTATCAATATCGCCTACCTGGGAGCATTTGCCCTTCGCTTTGATGCTGCGATTCCAGGAGAATATTTGGTCAATTACCCCTCTTTTGCCCTGGCAGTTACTGTTATTACTATTTTGGTTTATTATTTTTTCGGTTTCTATAGGAAGATGTGGCAGTATGCCAGTGTAAGAGAGATGTATAATGTACTTTTGGGGGTTACTGCAGCAAGCCTTGTTGTTATCACTGTGGCTTACACTTTTATCTATCCGGAAGCTGCGATTAAGCCCATGCCGCGCAGTATTTATCCGATTGCCTGGTTGTTGAATCTTGTTTTGACAGGCGGCAGCAGGTTTGCATCGCGTTCCTTGAGGGAATACCAGAACGGAACGGGAAAAAGTAACCAGATAGCTGCTGCTCCAGTAAATACGAAACGAGCCTTGATTGTTGGTGCTGGAGAGGCAGGGGCAATGGTGGCTCGCGAACTGCGCAGTCACCCTACTTTGGCATTGATCCCGGTCGGTTTTGTTGATGATGACAGCCGAAAGCAGGGGTTTGACCTCAATAATATTTCGGTCCTCGGCAGGAGAGAGGATATCCCTCGGTTGGTTGAAGAATACCATGTGGATGAGATCGTTATTGCCATGCCTTCAGCACCAGGGAAGATGACCAGAGAAATTGTCGAGATCTGTAAAGGAACAGGAGTAGGAGTGAAGACACTTCCTGGAGTTTACGACTTGATCGATGGCAAGGTTTCTGTCAGTCAGCTGCGGGAGGTGCAGTTGGAAGATCTTTTAGGGAGAGACCCCGTGCAGCTTGATATGGACAGTATCGCAGCCTACCTGGAAGGTAAGGTGGTTTTGGTCACTGGTGCTGGTGGTTCTATTGGGTCTGAGTTGTGCCGCCAGGTTGCTCACTTTCGCCCTGGTAAGCTGGTTTTGCTGGATAATACCGAGAATAACCTTTTTGATATCGAGCAGGAATTAAAAGAGCGTTTCCCAAATATCAAGCAGTTTGCTGAATTGACAGATATCCGGGATGAGACACATATCAAGCGGGTGTTTGACCTCTATCATCCCCAAGTTGTCTTTCATGCAGCGGCTTATAAGCATGTTCCTATGATGGAGCGTTTTCCAGAGCATGCTGTCTCCAATAATATCCACGGGACATATACTGTAGCATCAACTGCCAAAAGGTATGGATGTGAAACATTTGTTTTCGTATCCACAGACAAAGCTGTGAATCCTACCAGTATCATGGGCGCTTCAAAACGGGCGGCAGAATTGGTGGTACAGCATTTTAATGAGCAGTGCAGGAAGGAAAATTTGAACAGCCGTTTTGCTGCGGTCCGTTTTGGGAATGTTTTAGGCAGCAGAGGAAGTGTGATTCCCACATTTAAGCGCCAGATTTCTTTAGGGGGCCCCGTTACAGTGACACATCCGGATATGGTCCGTTTCTTTATGACTATTCCTGAGGCGGTTCAGCTCATCATCCAAGCGGGTTCTTTTGCCAAGGGCGGGGAAATTTTTGTCTTGGATATGGGGGAACCGGTCCGCATCCTTGATTTGGCGCAGGATCTGATCCGTCTTTCCGGCCTGACCCCTGGCAAAGATATTGAGATCAAGCTTACCGGAATCCGCCCAGGTGAAAAGCTGCGAGAGGAACTATTTACCGACCAGGAAAAGATGAGTGCCACCAGGTACAGTCGGATCTTCGTTGCTCACAACGGTGACACCTACCTGGATGATGCAGAACAGTTGTTGGATAAGGTGTGCCATGGCTGCGGGTTGAATAATTCTGGCGAAGCGCGGATGCTTCTAAATGTACTGTTTCCGACTATTGAGCATAATCTGAAGCAGGATACTTCGCAGCAGGTGACAGCACGGGATCTGGTACAGGTTTGCGAAAAAGCATAAAATACATATATTAAAGAGGCTTGTGAAAAGAGGAACAAGCGCAGTTCTTGTCGAAATTATATTACCATTATTTTATTCAACCTTAACAGGAGGAAATAAGATGTCAGTAGAAAAACAAACAATCGATTCAGAACTCAATGAAAAAATACGAACCAAGACCGCAGCTGTTGCTGTAATCGGTCTTGGATATGTTGGACTGCCTTTGGCTGTAGAAAAAGCCAAGGTGGGTTTCCGAGTGGATGTTAATGGGCCAGTACATCCACTCACACTCCCTGCATTTCTACTTCCTGGGA
>CALGIY010000325.1 GCA_937914965.1 uncultured Thermoanaerobacteraceae bacterium
CACTCAACATCATATCACCATAGGGAACAGCAAAATAGCCCAAACCCTTTGCCACATGACGATTGGGTCCAGTGACAGCCATGAAATTAAAACACTCAGGTGCCGGAGCGTCTGGAAGGATGGCACAACCGTGCCCCCCATCACTGTAGACCTCTTCATTGGTCACCTTCCCCTGCACAAAACGCTGCAGGTAGTCCCTTAGTTTATCCAGATTCATTAAGCCTGTGTGGTGTTCAAAAACGCCCCAAATACGCTCTCCCTTCACAAGAGCGGCCAGGGTATGCTGGTTCCCCACATTTACTACCAGTACCCCTTCTTCCTGGTGACAACCAACAGCGGGATCTAAGAGGGCACCCCGGATCGCTGCTGCGCCTGTATCCATTACAAAAGCCCCAGGAGCGTCCTTTTGTACAGCAAGCATCCTGGTCAGGTAAGGTGGCACATTATCCCTGTAAATCAGGTCACTAAGCCGCCCTTCATTCTCCAAAAACCGCTCCCAGTGCTCAAACCTGAATTTCCGGTTGCTTCTACCGATCACTTCCCCATGGTCCTGCACTGCCACAGCAATGATCTCCGGGAGAGAAACATCGAAAAGGGCCAAGGCCCTACCCAACCTGTCCAAATCTATGTCTTGCAGTTCTATCTCCTGGCACTCATTATCTGGACACTGATCAACAATCTCCACTCCCATGGCCTCTACTTCCCGTGGGTCATCCCTGACAGTTTTGGCCGCATCGCTAGCAGCATAAACACGCAGCCCTACAGCAAGGTGGTTTTTCATGGCACGCACCGATGACCCGCCGCCCATTAGATGGCCAGAGAGAAAAATATCCCTACCAGCAGCAGTGGCCTCTGCAATCTTGCCAGCCACCAGGCGTGTACCGGAGGGAATCACTAATTTGACACAGTTTTCTACAGGTATCCCCTCCTCATAGAGGAGAATATCCTGGGTACCTGCTCCAACATCCACCGCTAATATGCGCCTGTTTGGTTTCAAATCTGTGCCTCCTATCATAACCAGCAGTAGCTGAAAATACGATTACCGATCTTCGCCCTTCTAAAAGTTAGATCATAAAAAACTCTTTTTTTAATCTTATCTGCATCCCCCTGGTAGTGTTCCATCAGATCTAGGCATAAATCCCAAATGGGATTGAATGCCCTGAGAGATGCACCCAGGTTGGTGTAGATATACCTGCCTTGATCAGTTATCTTTAGGCCCTCTTCCCCTTCCTCAACAAGCTTTTCTCTCTTCAATTCATCTAAAATCTGCTGCACAATGATGCTGTATGCACCAACTTTCGTCCTCACAAAATCGTAAAATGCCAGTTCCTGTTCCTCATCCCTAGCAGCGCTTACCAGAAAAAGCAGGTTGTGTAGTACTGCTGTAGATTGAAATTGATAACAAATAAGCAGGCGTAGAATGAGAACATGCTGGACCGTATAAAGAATCAATGGCCTGCACTCCCTACCGCTGTGCCTAATTAGTTATATGTAATTTCTTCTTCCTGATATTAATTTTTCCTTCTAGTAGAGTAAATATTATCAATTTCTAAATTTTACTGCGCAGCAACTCGGTCAGCGGTCCTGGGCAGCCGTCACCTACAGGTTTACCTTCAAAAGAAACAAGAGGCATGATACCCAGGAGGGAGTTGGTTAAAAAAGCCTCCTCTGCTCCGCTGAAATCCTCAGGATAAAGCTTCTCCTCAGTTATTGTGATCCCCTGCCTGCTGGCCAAAGAGATAACCTGGGCGCGCATAATCCCTGGCAGCAGTCCGCATTCCGGAGGTGGGGTGATCAGCCGTCCTTCCATAACCAGAAAAACATTGCTGGTCGTACCCTCGGCTATCTCCCCCAGGTAATTACAGAAAAGTCCCTCCTCTACTCCGGCAGCAGCTACTTCCTGGCGCCCCAGAATGTTTTCCAGGCAGTTTAGGGATTTCAGCTGTACCAGGGGGGAAAGATGGCTGCGAGGGAAACTGATCAGACAAGTGCGAAACCCTTTTTTATAAGCATCTTCTGGGTAAGGTTCCCCTGTAGATCCTGTGACCACAACAGTTGCTTTACACTCTAAGGGAGGAAGTAGCCCCCTGGCAGATTCCCCCCTGCTCAATGTCAGCCGCAGGACACCGTTTTTCAGTTCTGCCGCAGTCTCCTCTACCCCGCTGGTCACCTCTTCTAGAGGAAAATTAATCTTTAAAGCTGCACACCCGGCAGAGAGCCGGGCCAGGTGCTGATCCCAGCAGAGAACTTGTCCTTCATGCAGGCGCATGGTCTCAAAAAGTCCATCCCCATAGAGAAACCCTCTGTCCTGTATCCGTAGACAAGGTATAGACTGGTCAATAAACTTACCGTTTACCCAGGCAGTACCGGACATACTTCCACCTCCCCCTCACAACCCAAGGCCTCTAGTAAGGCTCGAACTTTAGTGATGGTCTCCCAGTACTCATCCTCGGGATCTGAACCAGCAGTGATTCCTCCCCCTGCTTGTAAATAAGCAGTGCCATCTTTGATGATCACTGTCCTGATTACAATACTCAAATCAACACTTCCATCAAAGCCCAGATAGCCTATCGATCCAGTGTAAATCCCCCTTTTCACTGGCTCCAGTTCCTCAATGATCTCCATCGCCCGAACCTTGGGTGCCCCGGTGATAGACCCTCCCGGGAAGGAAGCCTGCAGGAGATCGATAAGATCTTTTTCCGGAGCAATTTTCCCCATAACTGTGGAAACCAGGTGAAAAACAGTTGGATATTCCTCCAGGCAAAACAACTCCGGAACTTTAACACTCCCGAAGCTGCATACCTTTCCTAAATCATTCCGCTCCAGGTCGATGATCATGGCCAATTCTGCATGATCCTTTTCACTCTCTAAAAGCTCAGTGCGAAGCCGCATGTCCTCCTCAGGGTCCTTGCCCCTAGGACGAGTTCCCTTGATCGGCCTGGTTTCCACGATCGAATCTCGCACCTGCAAAAATCGCTCTGGCGAGGCACTGGCCACAACCAACTCCGGGTAGTGGAGATAGGCCGCAAAAGGAGCAGGGTTAATCTCCCGCAGTCGCAGATAAAGCTGCCATGGTTCCATTTCCATCTGACAGGAAAACCGCTGGGTCATGTTCGCTTGAAAGATATCGCCAGCAGCGATGTAATCCTTCACCCTCTGCACCGCCGCGCAGTAAGCATCCTTGGTGAAGTGTCCATACACCACCGGTTGTTTTGCCGGGGCTGCCGGCTGCTCCCCATTTTCGGCATTTTCATCAATTAAAGCTTCAAGTTCTGCCATCCGGTTCCTGGCACGGACAGCAGCCCCTTCCCCCTGCTCTGGCAAACCGGTAGAGGTCAAATATGTCTTCCCCTTGAGGTGATCGCAAACTACCAAGCGGTCATAAAAGCCGAGGTAACAATCTGGCAAGGCAAGGTCATCTACTGCCATTTGAGGAAGCTTTTCCAACTGCCAGCCCAGATCATAGGCAAAATAACCAAATGCTCCTGCCGTAGTTGGCACCCGTGAATCACTCTCGACCTGGTACCTCTTCATCAGTTCCCGTAAAACCTGGAAAGGTTCACCTTCCTGCTCCATCCAAGTACCGTCTTCCAGGATTGAGATTTTACACCCCTTGGATTTAACCACGAGAAAGGGATCACTCCCCATCAGGGAATAACGGCCCAACCGCTGCGGGTCCATCCCACTGTCCAAAAAAAAGCTGAATGGCCGGTCTTTGAGAGCTTCAAAAATCCTCACCGGCTCTTGATAAGCAATCTCTTTAATAATCATTAACAGGTACCCCCTTGCTAACCAGTATCTTTTCTCCACTAAGCTTACTGCAATAATTGTCGGTTTTTGACAACCGCCTTTTTGCGTTTTCCGCAAGCCTCAGAAAATTGCGTAAGATCTCTTTCCCACCCTGGGTTAAAATGGACTCCGGATGGAACTGCACCCCTTCAATACAGAGTTCCCGGTGCCTAACACCCATAATCTCCCCACTGCTGGTCCATGCAGAGATCTCCAAGTAGTCAGGAAGAGTTTCTTTTTTGAGAATCAGAGAATGATACCTGGCAGCTGTAAAAGGCTGCGGCAGCCCTTGATAGATAGTGAGCCCATCATGGTAGACAGGGGATGTCTTCCCATGCATCAAGCGCTCTGCCCGCACAACATCCCCACCAAAGGCCTGCCCAATGGCCTGGTGCCCCAGGCAGACACCCAAAATAGGTACTTTCCCGGCAAAAAATGAAATCGCCTCCATGCAGATCCCTGCCTCATTCGGGGTACACGGCCCCGGAGAAAGGATGATAGCTTCTGGGTCCATTCGATTGATCTCCTCACAGGTAACTGCATCATTTCTGTACACCACTGTCTCCTGTCCTAATTCCCCCAGGTACTGAACTAAGTTATAAGTAAAGGAGTCGTAGTTATCGATCATCAACAGCAAGGCTTCTCCCTCCAATTTTAGTGATAATGAAAAAACCAGCACAATTGTACTGGTTCGCATCCCAATTATTAGCGTCCTTCTGGTCAAATCCCAGGTGACATCTATTCGATTGTATTTATTGTTAATAGAATTCCACAAATCGCAGTTAATGTCAATACCCTGATTGCCCCTTCCTGATAAACCTGATCCCTATACCACCACTCAGGAAAGGCAGCCAGACGCTGATTCCCCGGTACACAAAGATCCCCAGGGCAGCAGTTTCCAGAGGTACTCCCAGGGAAGTAAAAGCTGCGGTCATCAAGGGTTCAACCACCCCGATACCAGAAGGTGTAATAGAGATAATGACAAAAATAATTCCAACACTGTACCCTGCAATCAGTTTGCCCAGGGGCAGTGTATAGTGAAATGCTTGAAAAATCGTCCAAAGGGTGATGATGTTAAACAACTCAACACAAAGGGCATGTACCACCGCTCTACTGAGACCACCCGGATGCTGTACTACCAGGCGCACACTTTCTACCAGGCCTTTGGCAAAAGCTACCGCCTTCTTCACGCTGAGCTCTTTTTTAAAAAACCTTTTCACCAAAGGCTGCAGCCAGCGGGCAATACACATTGCAATCCTGGGTGGGATTTCAGGACGATGCAGAGCGAGTATAATCAATCCTACCTGCCCACCAACAAGTGCCAACAGGAGCAGTGCTGCAATGATATTATAAACAGCCAGATTACCACACCGGAGGAGGTAGGCAAGTCCCACCACCAGCACCAGGGAAAAGGCAGAATAGCAGAACATAAAGTAGACAAAATTGATGGCAATCGCTCTGGCAAATGTGATCCCCTTGCGCACAGCATCGTGGATAATCACTGCAGTCCCGGTGAACATCCCACCAGGTGCTATAATCCCCACAAAAGCAGTTGCCAAAACCAAGTTAAACAGTCTTTTAAACCTTTCTGGCACCTCAAAAAAGCGGTAAAGTGCATGATACAATCCTGCACGGTTGACGATTACCATAACCTGTGCCACAACTGCAATCACAATCCAGTACCAGATTCCCGCCTGCAGGGTCGCCAGCAGTCTAGCACCTTCTGCAAAATGCATAATCCCAAACAAAGACCCTAAAAGAATAAGAAGCGCAATTATTAGGAGGCGCACCCTGTCTCACCACTTTTCTATAAACAACAACATTATAATACATTACTCAACCAGCTGGCACTGTTTACAGAAGATGCCACCCCTTTTTTTGATGAAAAGAGATGAAATAGGGTAGAATTTGGATAAGTAAAAGAATCATGAAAGGAGCTGTTACTATGTCTCTCATGCGCCGTGGCTACTGGGGGGAAATGAACCCAATGAGAGAGACCATCAACAACTTTATCGATGATCTCTTCTCGCGACGACTGCCTGCTATCTCGGATTGGGTTGAATGGAAACCGTCCATTGACCTGCTCGACCGAGAGATGGAGTATGTAATCCGAGCGGACCTGCCTGGTTACTCCCCTGAAAAGGTTAAGATCTCAGTCCAGGAGAACAGCGTCCAAATAGGGGGAGAAATCCAGGAAGAAAAGGATAAACCA
>CALGIY010000326.1 GCA_937914965.1 uncultured Thermoanaerobacteraceae bacterium
CCGCCCATGATGGAATTCTTTCCACGGGCTCTACCGATAGCATCGATCTCATCGATAAAAATAATAGCGCCGTCTTTCTTTTCTTTCTGGGCACGTTCTCTTGCTGATTTAAACAACTGCCGCACACGTTGGGCTCCTACTCCCGCATAAACCTCGATGAATTCACTTCCGGAAGTTGCCATGAATACTGAATGTGTATATGCTGCTGCTGCCTTGGCAAGTAAAGTCTTTCCTGTCCCTGGTGGTCCTGTGAGGAGAATTCCTCTTAGAGGACGGATACCCATTTCCTTAATTTTGCTGGCATGAAGCACAAAATCTAGGGCTTCCTTCAGTTCCTGTTTCGCAGGTGCCTGTCCTCCTATATCGTCAAAGGCAAAATCAACCTGCTGGTTATACCCTGTAAACTGGGAACTGCCGACTAATCCTTTTTTGTCAATCATCATATAGAGGAAAAAGCCCAGTCCTGCCAACAGCAGTAGCGGAATCACATTCTGCCCCATTAGGACCAGAAAAATCAATACTGCTATAGATGCTCCTAAACATAATTCTTTAATCAAACCCCTTCACCCCCCGTTTTCTCCCGCTCCCCTAACTGGTTCAGGCGAGGGATTACTTCGTAAAGATACCCCTGATCATCTTTAAATTCCAAATAAATATTGGATGAATCCATGGTCAAATGGCACTGGACACCTTTCCTATCGGCAAGTTCCAGCACTTTTTGGTGCATCTCTTGAAAGCTGCCCGTGGCAATACCCTCCTGGATCACAAAACTGCTGTTTTCATATAGACTGCGGAGTTTCGGGGTCCGCTTATCTAAGAAAACGATCCTATAGTTAGGGCCTAACTTTCGATGAACCAGTTCAGCTGTCTTCTCATAAACAGACTGCAGATTTTTTATTTCTAAGGAACGGACATATACAGTTGGAGGATTCTCCTGCTTATCAATCTTGACTTCTTCGGCTGATACTACCTGGTTGATTTGCTCCTCAAGTCCACTGCGGACATAGTACTTTTGATAAAGATAATAGCCGCCAAGCAGGAGACAAAGTGTGATTAGAAGTGCAAATACGACGGTTTTAAGTCGAAGCTGGTTCAAGATGTTCATCCTCTCCCTATTCAACCAAGATTATAACATATACTCGCTCCTTTGCCCTTAGTAATGACTGGAATGTAAGTTATCTTCATTTAACAATTCCGATCAAATCATAGGAAGATGCATGTGTGATTTGTACCTGTACAAAGTTACCTGGATGCAAATCCTGTCCTTTGACGATTATTCTGGGATCGATTTCAGGAACATCACGGAAACTACGCCCCCACCAAACGCCCTCTCCTATTTTTTTCTCAATTAAAACCTCAAGAGTCCTCCCTACTTGTTCACGGTTATTAGAGCGGGAGACCATGCGCTGCAAATGCAGGATATCTCTTACTCTCCTTCTCTTTTCGATATAGGAAACTGTCTCGGTGTACCTGAAGGACCTAGCCCCTTCTTCATGGTAATATGGGAAAACCCCCAAGCGGTCAAGTTCTGCAAGATCTACAAAAGCACAGAGCTCCTGGAATGCTTTTTCATCTTCTCCTGGGTAACCCACCATCAAGGTGGTACGCAAGACCAGGTCAGGAATAAGCTCTCTCAAGCGTTTGACCAACTGCAGATAAGAAAAGGCGTCCCCCCTTCTTCCCATCTTGCGCAAGATGCCACGGTTGACATGCTGCATGGGAAGATCCAGGTAATGGCAGATTTTAGGTTCATTCTGCATAATACTAATTATTTCACCTGTCAGTGCATAGGGATTCAGGTAAAGAAATCTAATCCAATGGAAATCATTTATCTTGCAGAGTTCTTTTAATAGCCCTGCCAGTGAAGGTCTGCCAGGAAGATCGCGCCCATAGGCCCCAGTATCCTGGGCCACTAAAATGACCTCTTTCACCCCACATGCCGCCAACTGCACTGCTTCTTGGTAAATAGCTTCCGGAGATCTGCTTTTAAGGGTGCCCCTAATCTGGGGTATCAGGCAGTAGGAACAAGCATGAGAACACCCCTCAGCGATCTTCAGATAGGCTGTATAGGAAGATGTGGAAAGCAGTCTAGGATAGACTTCGAGTTCCTCTCTTACCGGGGTTAATTCTTTTTCTCCGGCCAGGATATTTTCTAGATATGGGAGCACAATAGAAGCTGCATCCACACCAAGCCACCCATCAACCTCAGGAAGCAGGTGGGACAACTGCTTTTCACCATAGCGGGCAACAAGGCAGCCCATGACGATCACACAGCGGCAGTGCCCTTTTACTTTCAGTTCCAGGCACTCAAGAATTGTTGCTATTGCTTCCTTTACTGCAGGCTCAATAAAACCACAGGTATTGATCAAGATAATTTCGGCATCTTCAGGTAAAGGTGTCGCCATGTAACCTGCACTGGTCAGAATGCCGAGTACGGCTTCACTGTCTACTAGATTTTTTGGACATCCCAAGCTGATTAAATTGATAAGTTTCACAGGACAACTGCCTTTCTAACTAGATTTAGTATACTCCTTCTCTACTACTTCACCTGCTCTCCCTAGAGGAGGCATTTTCTTCCCATTGTAAGTAATCTCCACTCCCCCGGCATGTCCCAGTCTT
>CALGIY010000327.1 GCA_937914965.1 uncultured Thermoanaerobacteraceae bacterium
GTGCCAAGTCAATACCTAATCTACGACCATAAAAAAAAAGATGATCGATGACCTGTTTGAGTTTACCCGCATGAGTTACGGAGGAATGAAAGCCAAACCTGAGCTGATCGATCTGGGAGAACTGCTGGGACAGCTGGCCGAGGAATCTGTGCCCCTTTTCCGTGAGGCAGGTATGGAATACCGTTTATCTGTGCCCCGGGAAAAGATTATTGTTCTGGCAGATGGTGATCTCATGGCCAGAGTTCTTGAAAATTTGATCTCCAATGGAATCCGTTATGGCAAAACGGGTAAGTATGTAGATCTTGAACTGGTCAAGGATGGTGCCTGGGCTGTTGTGCGGGTGGCCAATTACGGTGAACCCATATCTCAGGGGGATCTGTCCCACCTCTTTGAGCGTTTTTACAGGGTGGAAAAATCCCGTTCTGGAGAGACGGGGGGGACTGGTCTTGGACTTGCCATAGCCAAAAGTATCATAGATCTTCATCAGGGACGGATTAGTGCCTATAATGACCCGGACAGGACTGTATTTGAAGTGCGCTTGCAGATCAGCAAGGTGGACACCCACGCCGGCAGGTACACCAGCAGAGGATGAATCCCGTCCCTTTGCTTCCCGCAGATTCCTTCCTCATTTTCCTAAAACCTTAAGAAATTCTTCAGAATTAACATAAGGATTCCTTTATTTATTGCTTTTATAATGTAATAAACACCAAATCGCTATCAGCGGGGCAGGCGAGGGGAGTTCCAGTGCCTGCCGTATTGGACGTTGGAAGCAAGAGAACCGTCCCTTTGCTTCCTTTGCTTCTTTCCGGGACATCTATTTACAGGGGGTAATCAGGTTTTGAAACGGTACTTGAGCATTTTGGTCATTGGCCTTTTACTGACGTGTTTTCTGCCAGTATTAAGTGGACAAGGAGATATCGGTCTTAATGGTCAACCTCGACCCGAAGCTATGGGAGCTATTGTCATTGATCAAAAAAACCATGATATTCTCTACGAAAAAAACGCCCATCAGAGGCTTTACCCCGCCAGCACCACCAAGATCCTCACCGCCCTGGTGGTAATCGAAAATGAAGATTTGGACAAAGTGATAACTGTTGGAGATGAGATCCGGCTGGTGGGAGCGGATGGAAGCAGGGCGGGGTTGAAAACCGGTGAACAGATTACGGTAAGGGATTTACTCACAGGCTTGATGCTTCCATCTGGAAATGATGCCGCTTATGTGCTGGCGGTGCATACTGCACGGCAGAGTAGTGGAAAGAATTCCATGAACAGCAGGGAGGCGGCTGCCTGTTTTGCTGAACTGATGAACCGGAGGGCACATAAAGCAGGGGCAAATGATTCCCACTTCATGAATCCAGACGGGTATCATGATGACCAGCACTATACAACCGCATATGACCTGGCTTTAATTGCCCAGGAGGCCATGAAGGAACCCTCATTCCGGGAAATTGTGAGTAAAAAGTCTCACCTCATTCCCGGCAAGAATGGGCAGCTGGGGCACTACTGGAAAAACACCAATCAACTGCTGGATCCGGAAGGCCCATACAATTATCCAGCAGCAACCGGGATCAAGACAGGCTATACCAATCCTGCTGGACACTGCTTAGTGGCCTCTGCAAATAAAGAAGGAAAACAGTTGATTGCAGTGGCCTTGAACTCCACTAAGGAGGGCCAGTGGGCAGATTCTATACAGCTGCTGGATTATGGGGCAGCAAAAGCGAACCACTTTGGGCAAAGAGAGTATCTGTACACTGCTGTCATTTTGATAGTGATGCTGTTTGGCTTTATAAAACGGAAAAAAAGAAAAAGAAGACGTAGGAGAACAAAATAGAGGAGGATGACGGAAGGTGCCTGTTTTACAAACTATTGATTTATGCAAAAGCTATGGCAGTGGGGAGACAAAGGTTGAAGCCCTGAAAAATGTGAGTATTTCTATCAATCAGGGGGAATTTGCAGCAGTAATAGGGCCGAGCGGGTCCGGCAAAAGCACACTTTTGCACATGCTCGGTGGGGTGGACCGCCCCTCATCAGGTAAGGTTTTTGTGGATGGGGTTGACCTGTACACATTAAATGAGAACGATCTCGCCCTTTTCCGCAGGAGAAAGGTTGGCTTTGTTTTTCAGTTCTATAATCTGATACCTGTACTTACTGCACTGGAGAATATCTCTTTACCGCTGCTTTTGGATAATAAAAAAATAGAGCAGGAATACCTTGATGAACTGCTCAGCCTTTTAGATCTCCATGACCGGAGCCACCATCTGCCCTCTGAGCTTTCGGGGGGGCAACAGCAGAGAGTGGCCATCGGCAGAGCTCTGGCCTATAAACCCGCCATCATCCTGGCTGATGAACCGACAGGAAATCTCGATAGAAAAAACAGCAGTGAAATAATAAAATTACTCAGATTTTCTGTTCAAAAATACCAGCAAACACTGGTAGTCATCACCCACGACCAGGGGATCGCCTCCCTGGCTGATCGGGTGATCGCTATTGAGGATGGAGCAGTTGTCAGTAATGAGGTGACCAAGTGATGAACAGCTATCAGGATATCACTTATAAATACCTAAAAAAACAGAAGAAGAGAACCATTCTCACCATTGTTGGGATTATCCTATCTGTTGCCCTGATTACCTCCATCGGTACTCTCATTGCCAGTATGAGAGACAAGATGGTAAGAGATGCCATCTTGTCTCTCATACTGGCAAT
>CALGIY010000328.1 GCA_937914965.1 uncultured Thermoanaerobacteraceae bacterium
CATCAGGCTTGTCAGTTTCTGGGAGTTGCTGACAAGCCTGATGTGGACTATATCGAGGGCCTTTCCCCAGCAATTTCTATCGATCAGAAGGCTGGCAGCCGCAACCCTAGATCCACGGTAGGAACGGTAACTGAGATCTATGACTATTTAAGGCTGCTGTATGCGCGGATCGGAAAGCCCCATTGTCCAGAGTGTGGAAGACCTGTGCAGCAGCAAACAGTTTCCCAGATGGTAGATCAGGTGCTTGCCTATCCTGAAGGCACCAAGATCCAGATCCTGGCCCCTCAGGTGCGCGGTAAAAAGGGTGAGCACCAGAGGATCTTCACCGAACTCCAGAAAAAAGGTTTTGTACGGGTGCGGGTCAATGGGGAGATCCGGGAACTGAGTGAAGAGATTGATCTAAACAGGTACAAGAAGCACGATATTGATGTGGTGGTGGACAGACTGGTGGTGCGCCCGGGCCTGGAGAACCGCTTGGCGGATTCCCTAGAGACTGCTTTAGGACTCGGGGAGGGGATCGTTGTGGTAGCCCCCCTGAAGGGGGAAGATGCTGTTTTCAGCCAGAACTTTGCCTGTCCGGAGTGCGGGATCAGTTTGGCGGAGATCACCCCGCGCCTTTTCTCCTTTAACAGCCCTTATGGGGCCTGTCCCGAGTGTTCAGGGCTGGGCTACAGGATGGAGGTAGACCCACAGCTAGTGGTGGATCCAGAGAAGCCTGTGCGGGGAGGAGCGATACTACCCTGGACTCAATCTACCCAGCACTACTACCCACAGGTAGTGAAGTCCCTCATGGACCACTACGGGTGTAGTTGGGATTTACCATTCAAGAAACTGCCGCCAAAAGTGCAGGAGATCCTTCTCTATGGAACAGAGGAGCGTATTAAATTCCATTATGAAGATACATATGGCCAGACTAGATCCTGGTACGGAAACTTTGAAGGGGTGGTCAACCACCTGATGCGCCGTTATCGGGAAACTGAGTCTGAAGATGTGCGGGAGGATATCGGACATTTCATGGCTTCTCGTCCCTGCCCTGATTGCAAAGGGGCACGGCTGCGGCCGGAATGCCTTGCTGTAACCATTGGTGATAGGAATATCGCAGAGGTAACGAGTCGGACTGTGCTGGAAGCGCGTACCTTCGTCCAGAATCTTTCTCTGACTTCACGGGAAGAGCAGATCGCTCACCAGGTGATCAAGGAAATTAGTGCTCGGCTCGGCTTTCTGGTGAATGTGGGGCTTGACTACCTGACACTGGACCGTGCTGCAGGTACCCTGGCCGGGGGGGAGGCACAGCGAATCCGCCTAGCCACCCAGATCGGATCTGGCTTGGTGGGGGTGCTCTACATCCTGGATGAACCGAGTATTGGGCTGCACCCCAGGGATAATACCAGACTGATTAAGACACTCAAGGAACTGCGTGACCTGGGCAATACTCTGATCGTTGTGGAGCATGATGAGGAAATGATGCTTAATGCTGATCAGATTATCGATATCGGCCCCGGAGCTGGGGTTCACGGAGGCAGGTTGGTTGCCCAGGGAACCATGGATGATATTGTCAAGGTGCCAGAATCGATTACCGGCCAGTACTTGAGCGGGAAACAGGAGATTCCGGTTCCAGAGGCGCGGCGCAAACCGAGCAGCCGCTGGCTGGAGGTAAAAGGAGCGAAGCAGTTCAACTTAAAAGAGATCGATGTATCTATTCCTCTGGGGCTCTTTGTCTGCATTACCGGCGTTTCTGGGTCCGGCAAAAGCACCTTGTTGGATGAGATTATTTACAAAGAACTTGCCCAAAAGCTCCATGGTGCGCGAACCCATCCCGGGCAGTTCCAGGAGATGCGCGGTATTGAGCACCTGGACAAGTCGATCAAGATCGACCAATCTCCCATTGGGCGTACTCCCAGATCCAACCCGGCCACCTATACCGGGGCCTTTGACGGAATCCGGGAGCTTTTCTCCCTGACACAAGAGTCACGCATGCGGGGCTATCGCCCGGGGCGTTTCAGCTTTAATGTGCGTGGGGGGCGCTGTGAGGCCTGCCGGGGGGATGGCATCCTCAAGATTGAGATGCACTTTCTGCCGGATGTCTATGTCTCTTGTGATGAGTGCAAGGGGAGACGCTACAATCGGGAGACCCTGGAGGTCAAGTATAAGGGGAAAACCATCGCCGAGGTTTTGGACATGACCATCAGTGAGGCTAATGAATTCTTTCAGAACATACCGAAAGTGAACCGCAAGCTGCAGACCTTAGTGGATGTGGGATTGGGGTATATCAAGCTTGGTCAGCCCGCCACCACACTATCTGGTGGGGAAGC
>CALGIY010000329.1 GCA_937914965.1 uncultured Thermoanaerobacteraceae bacterium
CAGCCCACCACCCCCACCCTCTTTAGCAAGAGATCTGGGGACAACAATCTGGAAGGAAACCAACAGGTCCTCACCGGCGCGGTCAACACCAACCACAGAAACAAAAGACATTCTTTCAATCTCTACCCGGCTCCAACACCCTGAACAGCAGACTGCTATTAAGGTAGTTATTAAAAAAACAAACAAACACCTCATCCTAATGGGAGATATCGCCTTCATCTTTCTCTTCACCTCCTTTAGAACCTTTCTTACGGCCAGCACCTGTAATATGGAGGAGCAATGTAGTTCCCACCATTACAGTAATTGCAAACAAAGGATAATAGCGTGATAGATAAATCCGGATTTGATTGGTATCTGCCCAGCCAATAATAGACAAGACCGCCAGTATAAAAGCGTATGGCAGCACCAACGGTCTATAGTGCTGCAGATTAAAAACTTCGGCAAAGGTTACCACCGATATGTAGTAAAAAGTCATGATCTTGAGACCTACCGACCCCACCCAGATTCCCACCACCAGGGATTCGATGCGTTCCAGAAAACCTCCCAGATGTACGGTCTTGGCAAACTCAAAGGTGGGAAAAGCCATACGTGCAGTTTCATTAGAACCGAAAAGGGCAAGCAAACCCACTACATCAACAAGCATAACGATGAAGAGAATCACACTAACCGACCCTACAACCATTTTCACTTCTTCCGGACGGCTCATAGTGGGTATGACCATTAAGAGGAATGCTCCCTCGGCATAAAAGGCAAGAAGTATCAAACTGGCCCGCAGCATATTCGGAAAAGAATGTGACAAAAAGGGTTTTAACTGCTCGAAATCCATTTCGGGAATCCCCATTGAGAAAATGCCAAGAAGAACCAATATAGAAAGTGGGAAAACAATATCATTAACCCGGGTAATAACCTCTAAACCTTGGTAAACCCCATAGGCAACCAGAATGATTAATAATATATTAAAAACAACAAATGGGGTTTCTGGCATAGTTTCTGTAACCAAGAGTCCACTGAAGGTACGCACAAGATAAGCATTAAGATATAAAAAAAACAGGGCAAAGATAATGCATACCGCTCGACCAAACCAGGAACCCAACAGATCGATACTGTACTCGACAAGGTTTTGTTGGGGAAAGCGAAGCCCTAGAGAAACAACCAGGCCACCAATAAGCAAACCGAAAACCCCAGCGATAAGCACAGTAATCCAGGCATCCTCACCTGCTACTTGGACCAAAAGGGATGGAGCAACCAGGATCATGCTAGCTAAAATGGAATTGGCAACTAAAAAAACAGCCTGCCATTTAGATATCCTTCCCTGCTCAATACCCATTATCATCCCCCATTCGGTTTATTCCGGACCTGGATAAATCAATTTTTCCAGAGGACCAAAAATATATTCAATGCCTTTGGTGGGGTTGGGAATCGGCAGATTAAGGCTTAAAGCCAAAGCAAGAGCTACTCCTATCAGCAAAAAACAACTGAAAACAATAAGCTCCCTTTTCATCTGCTGTTGTATCAACCTTGGAACTTCATAAAATGCTACTCCAGCCCCAAGCAGTAAAACGAATAATGCCCTCAAGAACAACCCCATCTTCCCCCTTTTTCCTACAGTTTTTCACTCGTTATTATCAATCCCCCTCTTTATCCTGATTATCCACATCATTCTCAAGGCGCCCTACAGGAGGTTCCGGCCTCTGCCCAGGCGCCTGCCTTCTTCTATTTGGTGAACGAAGGAGAAGGGGACGCTGATCCATCGCCCACCAGGGGGCCCGATAAAATACATCCTGCCATTCCCTAGGAACTGCTGGTGTAATCGGGTATAGGTACGGGATTCCGAAGGAACGAAGTGAGGCCAAATGCAGCAGGAGAATCATAAGGCCCCAGAAGATACCCACCAGACCAAATGAACCCGCAAGCAGCAGGATAGGGTAGCGTAAGAACCTGATCGCAGTCGATGCCGAGTAGTTGGGGATCAGGAAAGATGCGATTGCGGTCAGGGCAACAATAATTACGATAAAGGGGCTGACAATGCCGGCAGCCA
>CALGIY010000330.1 GCA_937914965.1 uncultured Thermoanaerobacteraceae bacterium
AGGGTGGATTTACCTGCCCCATTGCTTCCGACCAGTGTGACGAATTCCCCGCTGTTCAGTGAAAGAGAAACCTGGTCAAGGGCCACCTTTTCATTAACTGTATTCTTCTCAAACGCCTTACAGATATCTGTTAACTCAAGCATCGAGGGTCTCTCCTTTTCGGTTGTTTTTTCCCTTTCCCAGCCAGCCTTTTACCTGGGGTGAAGCCAGGGCTACCACCACGATCAAGGCTGTCAGCAGCTTAAAATCTGTCGGCGCCAGCCCCAACCGCAGTACCAGGGCCAACACAGCCCTATAAATAACTGAGCCGCACACCACAGCAATAATGTGCTGCAGCAGGGTGCGTTTGCCAAAGATGGCTTCCCCGATAATCACCGATGCCAGGCCGGCCACAATCATCCCGATCCCCATTCCGGCATCGGCAAACTGCTGGTTTTGCGCCACTAGTGCTCCAGAGAAGGCAACCAATCCATTAGAGAGGGCCAGACCCAGGAGTTTCATATGGTTGGTATTGACACCCTGGGCCCGGATCATCTGTTCATTATCTCCTGTCGCCTGGAGAACCAGGCCGATCTCCGTCTTTAGGAAAAGGTACAGCCCGACAGCTGCCAGCACCACGATCAGCAGCCCCAGCAGAGAAGCTCCATAAATACTGTCCAGGGGGAGCCAGGAATTAAATCTGGTGATCACCGTATCAGCCCTCAGAAGAGGCACATTGGCCCGCCCCAAAATGCGCAGATTGACTGAGTAAAGGCCAGTCATAGTCAGGATTCCAGAGAGCAGAGGGGTAATCTTGAAAACGGTATGCAGCAGCCCGGTGACAGTTCCTGCAAAGAGCCCCCCGCAAATAGCCGCCAGTGTAGCCAGCCAGGGATTTCCTCCAGCGAAAATAATGCTGGCCGCAATAGCCCCTCCCATTGTGAAACTTCCATCAACAGTCAAGTCCGCATAATCCAGCACGCGGAAGGTGAGGTATACACCCAACACCATTAAAGCGAATAGTAGTCCTTGTTCCAGTGTGCCTGCTAGTACGTAAAGCAATTTCTCCACTCCGATCCCAAATCCTTATCATGTCTACTGTCAGCTAGATTCCCATTCCATCCCGGGCAGCCTGTTATTCGATAACCCTTGCTGCCTGCGCTTTCAGGTTTTCAGGTATGGTGACTTTCATTGCCTGGGCTGCTTTCATGTTGATCACCAGTTCCATGTCCTTCTGTCCTTCGACAGCCATATCCTGAGGTTTTTCTCCCTTCAGAACCCTGAGGGCCATCTCCGCGGTCTGCTTGCCGAGCTTGTTGTAGTCAATGCCGATGGTAGCCAGGGCGCCGCGGTCAACCATGGCCGCTTCTCCCACAACAACAGGGAGTGCGTTGGCCTCGGCAACCTTGATGATTGATTCTACAGATGAAGACACAGTATTATCTGTCGGAATATAGAAGGCATCAACTCTCCCCACCAGGGACTGTGCCGACTGCATCACTTCACTGGTATTGGAAACAGAAGCTTCGACAACCTTCAGTCCCGCTTTGGATGCAGCATCCTTTACCATATCGACCTGTACCACAGAATTGACCTCTCCGGCATTGTAGACAACCCCGATCCTCTTTGCTTGGGGGGCCAGTTTTTGCAGCAGTTCCACCTGATCCTTAACAGGATTCAGGTCATTGGTGCCTGTTACATTGGTGTCTGGCTTTTCGTTGGACATCACCAGTTTGGCAGTTACCGGGTCGGTCACTGCGGTGAAAAGAATCGGTATCTCTGTTGTTTCTGCTGCCACAGCCTGGGCAGAATCGGTGGCGATGGCCAGGATTAAATTACAATTGCCGGTCACCAACTTTTTGGCGATGGTTTTCAGGGCTGTCTGGTCGCCCTGGGCGTTTCCATAGTCAACAATTAAATTCTTTCCTTCCACATAACCGTTGGCTGCCAAGGTGTCCAGGAAACCCTGGCGGGCCGCATCCAGGGCAGGGTGTTCCGCAATCTGGATGATACCCAACTTGACCTTCTTTTCTGCCGAGTCCTGCTGCTCCCCACACCCGGCCATAACCGTCAGCAGCAAAACAAGCACCATTCCCCATGCCAGCAACTTCCTCAATTCTTTCCCTCCTAATTGGATTACAGGAATACGGGCAGTCAACGGGATAAAAAAAGACACTCCTAGCTGGAGTGCCAGTTATAGGCAATATTCAAGGCGCTCCTACCGTCCGACCGTACTACCACGAGCAAAAATATCATTCCTGCCATCCTACTATTCTACGCTTTTATTCTAGCAACAACTTCCTGTTCCGTCAATGCCTAAATATTCCTTCGCATTCGTAATGTGGAGTGGTGACGGTGACAGGCACCTGGGAGGATCCGGAACATGGGTAAAACCGGTAGATTATTGGGAGCCTCTTCAATAGTAATGGTGCCTGTCACCAAGTCATCCTTGACACACTCCCTTTTTAGGCCTCGGTACTTGCCGGGCTGCCTTTCTTGTTCAGGAAAAAGGTGGCGACTAGGCCGATGCCCATGATGATGGCTGCTGCTGTGAACATATGGGTATAACCGGTGTTCAGTGTTGACTGGAAGGTGCTCTCGATGACTTGCCTCATCTTTTCAATCTGGGGTATGATCATCCCTTGCATTTCTGGCATGACTTGCACGAAGATCTCTTTCAGCCTGTCAACAATGGTTGTGACATCTGCATTTTGGAGAGCTGAGAAGAGCTTGGCTGTTTTCTCATTGCTGCCTGCCATATTGGTAGGTATCATCTTTGCGCCCATGGGCATACTGGCCAGCCCTTGCTGCAGGGTTGATGTGAGGGCCGGCTGCAGGTTCTTGGCAGCATCGATGATGAATCCG
>CALGIY010000331.1 GCA_937914965.1 uncultured Thermoanaerobacteraceae bacterium
GCGACAGATGGCAACCATGGCAAAGGTGTAGCGTGGGCTGCATATAGGCTAGGTGGCGAAGCGCATGTGTTTATGCCTGCAGGCTCTAAAATATTTTTTACAGGTGTTATTTTAGCTTTATTATTCCTATATTCACCTTTATTATACTTGTCCTTTGAAGTAGCCTTTATATCTACATGATTTATCAAAAATTCTTTTGAAATAGCCTCTTTAGAAATGCCCGTTTCCAAAGAAATCTTATCTAAAAACAAATCTCTTTCAATTGGACTATCAATTGCCATTAGAAAGTCTCCCATTTCTTTAGTAAATTGTATTTTACCATTTAACTCCTTTAAATTATATTTTAATTTTGCAAAATGTATTTTAAAATCAATATAATTTAAACTATTCTCAAACAATTTTTCAAAATTGTCTTTCCCCTTATCTTTAATAAAATCATCAGGATCATATCCTTTTGGAAGTATTAATACTTTTGCATTTATATCTTGCCTTTTTAATATATCAATTGCCTTATTAGCTGCATTGAGGCCTGCTAGATCTGAATCAAAACAGATATAAACTCCATCATTAAACTTTTTTAATATCTTTTAAAACAGCGCGAAGAGCTTCTAAATTGGCGTGAATATCGCTGATGATCGCATAGCGCACCAGAGATACACCCCCCTTATTTGCCCAGACTTATTCCCAGTATTATTTTCGGGGAAATGGAGGGCATTGTCAACCTCAATTGTATGAAATGTATCACCCCGGAAATGATAATCACGGGGTGATTTTTTATGGCAGTTACAACGGAGAAAGATTGTTACAGCACCTTCCGTGGATCCGCTTGGAGAGAGCAAATTAATGTGCAGGATTTTGTTCTATCCAATGTAAGGCCCTATGATGGGGATGAATCATTTCTTGCGGAACCTACAGAACGCACTAGACGGCTCTGGGAGCAGTGCAGGGATCTCCTGCGTGTAGAGCAGGAAAGGGAAGGGGTCTATGAAATCGACCCCCAAGTGGTACAGACTATTACAGCCTTTGGCCCTGGTTACATCAACCGTGATCTTGAGATCATCGTGGGGTTGCAGACCAACGAACCTTTGAAAAGGGCGGTCAACCCTTTTGGGGGTATCCGCATGGCTGACACTGCCTGCCGTCAGTATGGGAAGGAACTGGACCCACAGGTCAAGGAGATTTTTCTAAAGTACCGGGTGACTCATAATGACGGGGTTTTCAAGGTTTACACAACCGAGATGAAGCGCCTACGACACTTTGGGATCATCACAGGTCTTCCAGATGCTTACGGGCGCGGCAGGATCATCGGGGATTACCGGCGGGTACCCCTTTATGGTGTGGATCTGCTCATTGCGGGCAAGGAAGCTGACCTCAATTCCCCGGAACTACAGCTGATCGATAATGAGGAAAAGGTGAGGCTGCGGGAAGAGGTGAGGCAGCAGATCAATTCGCTGCATGATCTGAAAAAAATGGCCGAGGTATATGGTTATGATATCAGTAAGCCCGCAGAAAATGCCCGGGAGGCGGTACAGTGGCTTTACTTTGCTTACCTGGCTGCTGTCAAGCAGCAGAATGGGGCAGCCATGTCTCTGGGAAGAGTAAGCACATTTCTAGACATTTATCTCGAGCGTAATCTTCAGGAAGGCACCATGACTGAAGAAGAAGCCCAGGAACTGATCGATGATTTTGTAATTAAACTACGGCTCACCAGGCATTTACGTACCAAGGAATACGATGAGCTCTTTGCTGGGGACCCCAACTGGGTAACAGAATCTATCGGGGGGATGGCCATTGACGGCAGACCCCTGGTTACCAGGACATCTTTCCGTATTCTGCATACCCTGTCTAACCTGGGGCCTGCGCCAGAGCCCAATATGACGGTGCTCTGGTCGAAAGATCTCCCTCGGGGATTTAAGGAGTTCTGTGCCAAAGTATCTATTGAAACCTGCACCCTCCAATATGAGAATGACGACTTGATGCGCTCTATTTTCGGAGATGATTACGGGATTGCCTGCTGTACATCGGCCATGAGGTTGGGGAAGCAGATGCAGTTCTTTGGGGCACGGTCCAACCTGGCCAAATGCCTGCTGCTAACCTTAAATGGCGGCCGGGAGGAGGCAAGCGGGGAACAGATTGCTCCAGAGGTTTACCAGGCAGCACCTGGTCCCTTGGCTTATGATGAGGTTTGGCCGGCTTTTCAAAATATGGTGGGCTGGCTGGCCGAAAAGTATGTAACCACCATGAATATCATCCACTACATGCATGACAAGTATGCCTATGAAAGCCTGCAGATGGCATTACACGATACAGCAGTCGGCCGCTTGATGGCCTTCGGGTTAGCGGGACTTTCAGTTGTCGCCGATTCTCTTAGTGCGATCAAGTATGCCCAGGTGGAACCGGTTTTCAATGAACAGGGGTTAATTACTGATTTTCAGATTAGTGGTGATTTTCCCAAGTACGGCAACAATGATGACCGGGTCGACAAAATTGCTGTGGACGTGGTGCAGTTTTTCGACCATGAACTGAAAAAACATTCAGCGTACCGCGGAGCGTACCACACCCATTCTATTCTGACCATTACCAGCAATGTTGTTTACGGGAAGAAAACCGGGAGTACCCCGGACGGCAGAAAGGGTGGGGAACCCTTTGCGCCTGGAGCAAACCCCATGCACGGGCGGGACACTAAAGGGGCTTTGGCTGCAATGGCTTCCGTGGCGAAGATCCCGTATGAGCACGCTTTAGATGGTATTTCTTATACCTTTTCTATCACCCCCAGCGGGTTGGGGCGTGACCAGGGGGGCCGCATCCGGAACCTGGTTGCTCTCCTGGATGGGTATTTTTTAAGAGATGGACAGCACATCAATGTCAATGTTTTCGACAGGGATCTGTTGGTGGATGCTATGCACCATCCAGAAAAGTATCCCCAACTGACGATCCGGGTCTCAGGGTATGCAGTCAATTTTGTTAGGCTGACCAGAGAGCAGCAGGAAGAAATTATCCAGCGCACTATTTTCAGCAGAGGGTTGGCCTAGGATGACCACAGGGTACATTCATTCTATCGAGACTCTTGGTACTGTAGACAACGGAGGGATTCGCTTTGTCCTATTCCTGCAGGGTTGTGCCCTTCACTGCCGTTTCTGCCACAACCCAGATACCTGGCTCTCGAAAGGGAAGCCGGTGGCTGTGGCTGAGATCATCGAACAGTTGAAGGATTACAAACCTTTCTTCGATTTATCTGGCGGGGGGTTGACTGTGTCCGGTGGGGAACCCCTTTTGCAGCCGGGATTTGTCAAAGAACTTTTCATTGAAACAGGGGAACTGGGTATTCACAGGACACTGGATACCTCTGGGTACTGCCGCCACGGGAATATCCTTGAGGTCTTGCCATATACTGATCTGGTCATCTTTTCCATCAAGGTTATCGCTCCGGAAAAGCACAAAAAGCTGACCAATACTGGAAATGAAGAGATTCTAGAAAATCTACAGTCAGCTGTGCAGTCCCCGGCGGATCTAGTGCTTTGTTATGTACTGATACCTACCATCAATGACACATCCCAGGATGCCGAGGATCTCTCTCATCTCGTGCGCTCCTTCCCTCGCAGGATTCCGGTTCAGATCTTGCCCTACCATAAACTGGGTACAATTAAATGGAGGCAGTTGGGATTGTGTGATCCTCTGGAACAGATTCCCCCAGCTGCACCGGATGATGTCCGATCCTTTCAAAATCACCTCGTTTCTTGCGGTATCGAAATTTATTAGTATTTGTTGTTTTTTAGTAATAATATGTCTGTTATGGTAATATAATATTGATAGGTAGTTTTGGGAGATGAGAAACTTGCCTCCAGTTCCTCGGGTAAAGTCCACCCGCAGTCGGATGCTGGTCCCTGCGATGATTATTTTTATTTTTCTGCAAATATTCCTGATCCAGATCGTCGTCACAATGAAGACAAGCATTGATTTCTACAGCTTGGCAAAGCAGCATGGTAAACCAATTGCTGCTCTGGTTCCTGATCAGAAGCAGTCGAGCAGTGAGAATGCTCCCCAAGATGTGGTTCCTGCTCAAGGTGCTGCTCCGGCAGCATCCCTTCCTTCTGGGCAAGATATTCTGTCCTGTATCCCTAATGCCGGGAAGAGAGTGGCCATAACCTTTGATGATGGACCTTCGCTGCGGTATACTCCAGAGTACTTGCATGTGCTGCGTGAAAACCGTGTACCTGCAACCTTCTTTTTAACTGGAAGGAATGCCCAGCAGATTCCTAACATAGTGGGTTTAATAGCAATGGAAGGGCATGAGATCGGCAACCATACATATGATCATCGTAATTTAGCGACCCTGAATGAAACTGCTGTAGAGCACCAGATATCCAGTACTTCCGAAATCTTGACTAAGGCCATACAGCAAGAAATTAAATACTTCCGACCGCCTGGAGGGAACAACAGCCAGACGGTGAAAAAAGTTACATCCAAAATGAACATGCAGATTGTGATGTGGAATGTGGATCCCTGGGACTGGGAGAAAAATAAAACCGCAAATCAAATAGTTGCCAGTATAAAGCAGCAGTTAGAGCCAGGTTCCATAATATTGCTGCATGAAGGAAAGCCGCAAACCCTGACAGCTCTTCCCATACTGATTAATGAGCTACAGCAGGACGGTTGGAAATTTGTGACCATCTCTGGTCTGCTCAATTATAGTCAGGGAGCAGCAGGGACAGGGAAGGCATGAACACACTCAGCTAGATTTCATCACGGCTGACAGCACAGCTATTACTTTCATCACAGTTGGGGCACTGCAGGAAGTGAACACACTGGTCGTCCCCTGTAAGGGCGGTCCCTTCTGGAGTGGTTTCAGTGTCTTCCTCATAGGGGCCGTAAGGGTCAGGGTAACCAGTTGTCTTTCCACAGTCCTCCATCTGGATGCCGCAGCCTGGACAAGCTTTTGTCAGTTGTGTTAATCCGTTGCAAACAGGGCAGCCCGTAGTCATGTTGATCACCTCATTGTTTTTTAATATTGTTTGGAGATAGAAAAATATTATACTGAGTTTGTTCTAGAGAATTTGCATGGGTTGGGGATGCTCCTATGTAATTGGTTACCGTTAATGAGCGGGAGCAGGATTATTCATCATGTTGTCGAAATTACCACCAATGGATAAAATATTCCTTAACAGCTGACCATGAATCGAAATTATATAGGGAGTTGTCAAGATGAAAGCAGTGAATTCTATTTTAGATCTTATTGGATGCACTCCGGTTGTACAGTTGGGCAGAATGGTGGATGAGCAGGGTGCACGAGTATTGGTCAAGCTCGAGTCTTTCAACCCCGCAGGGAGTATCAAAGACCGGGTTGCACTGCAAATGGTGGAGTCTGCAGAAAAATCAGGCAAACTGAAGCCTGGAGGGGTTATTGTCGAACCTACCAGCGGCAATACTGGTATTGGATTGGCTATGGTGGCCGCGGCCCGCGGGTACAAATTGATCATTGTGATGCCTGAAACCATGAGTGTTGAGCGCCAGAAGTTGATCCGCGGTTTTGGGTCAGAACTTGTACTGACACCAGGGGAGGAAGGTATGTCTGGGGCAGTAAAAAAAGCAGAGGAAATAATCAAGGAGCACCCAGATTATTTTTTACCACAGCAGTTTGAAAATCCTGATAATCCTGAAGCGCATCGTTTGACCACAGCGCTGGAAATTATTGAACAGGTTGGAGAGGACCTAGCCGCGTTTGTCTGTGGTGTAGGAACTGGTGGTACCCTGAGCGGAATTGGTAGTGTTCTCAAAGAAAAACTCCCAGGGACAAAAGTAATCGCTGTAGAACCTGCGGGGTCCCCGGTGCTGTCTGGGGGCAGTAAGGGAGCACATGACATCCAGGGGATTGGTGCTGGTTTTATCCCAGTAGTGCTTAATCAGGATCTGATTGATGAAGTTATCCGGGTAGAGGATGACGATGCCTATGCAACAGCCCGCAGGATGATGAAGGAAGAGGGAATCCTGGCGGGTATTTCCTCAGGAGCAGCTGTTTTCGCTGCTCTCAAGGTGGCAGCTAAACTCCCACCGGAAAAAGCAGTGCTGGCCATTGCACCTGATACGGGAGAAAGGTACCTGAGCACTTCATTGTTTGACTGAAAGTCCAGGAATGAAAAAGGAGGCCAAAACGGCCTCCTTATCTATTTTTCTGGTAGATCTTGACATCGTGTGCCCTGTACTCCCGCAGGACATCGGCTGCTTCGTTCAACCGGGGTTCACTTCCCTGGACAGTAACCATGACCTTTCCCTGGCGGACATCTTCTTCATAATGCTTTCCTTCGCTTTCTGGTACACCCCAGTCAATCAATCCCCCCGCCAAGCCTCCAGTGGCAGCCCCTGTTAATAGGCCAGCAATCGGACCTAAAGCTACCAGTGGGCCGATCCCTGGAATGACCAGTGCTCCAGCTCCTGCTGCAAGTCCGGCGATACCGCCAAGAGCGCCTCCTGTTGTGATCCCCTCGATAGCTGTGTCTCCACCTTCATCCCCGCCCATGCGCGTTTGTTCTGGTTTGCCGGTTTCTTCATCCCGGGCCACAATAGAAATATCCTTGTCGAAACCCTTGTTGCGCAGATCCAAAGCAGCTCGTTCTGCTTCATCCCGTGTATCAAAAATACCCAGAGCTACTGATTCCATCATTGCATGCCTCCAAACATAGTTTTTTCTGTTCTCTCTTAGTGTGTAGAAAAAGAGTGCTATTTATTCTTCACCATAACCTTCCTTTTTTTATTTGCAAAAATAACTCCCCTCATGTAGGATCAAATCATATATTGTGGGGGGGGAGCGCAAATGGTTCCTGTTGTTTTTATCGCTGGCTACTCCAATACTGGTAAAACAACGATCATGAAAAAGCTGGTACAGGTTTTCAAGGAAAAAGGCTACCGGGTAGCAGCTATTAAACATGCTCCTCATGGTTATGACCTTGATGCCGAGGGAAGGGATACCTGGCACTACTGTCAGGCAGGAGCCGAGCAGGTAGTGGTTGTAG
>CALGIY010000332.1 GCA_937914965.1 uncultured Thermoanaerobacteraceae bacterium
GCGCAATGCATCTCAAAAGTCTGCCATGAGAACTTCAATCAAAAAATTTGAAACTTCATTGGCTGCCGGAGATGCTGACAGTATTCAGGACAGCTTCAAGTCGGCGATTCATCTCATTGACAAAGTTGCCGCTAAAGGCGTGATTCACCCAAATGCGAGAGATCGCAAAAAAGCGCAGTTAGCAAGAAAACTAAACCAAGCCCGTTAAAAAGAAAAGGAAAACCCCTTACTACACAAAATGCAAGGGGTTTTTTTAATTTTGGTACCAGGTTTGCTTTATTGCTTTATTGGATGTCAATTGGCCCTAGCGAACGAGTGAGAATACTCTACGGTGTCCCGAACTGGGTGGACAGGGTGTCCAGCGCCAGGCACCTGGGAATACCTAGGTGGACATAGGTGGACAGCAGAACCGTCCCGGTGTCCATCCCTGGTAAATGATGGTAGATACGTATCTTAGGTGCAGGCTTCTCCCAGGAAAGAGGTGATCAATAACTCTGGTTCTCCTTTTCCCTTTTTGATGGTAAGATCCAGCTCTAAAATAGAATCAAGAATCCGCTCGATCTCCAAGAGAGAAAAGGAGCGGGCCTGCTTCGTTAGTTTTTTTGCCACAAAAGGATGGATACCCATTACAGATGCTAAATTCTGTGGAGAGATTCCCTCCCGCAGAAAACAAGATGCCTCCAGCATCTGTAGAAAATGCCGGGACAGCATGGAAACCAGCATCACCGGGGGCTTTCCCTGGGCCATGAGTTCCCCGAAAACCTCAAGGGCAGCACTACCCCGCCGCTCGGCAACTGCATCAATCAGTTCAAAAAGATTTCGCCCTGCAGTCCGGCATCCCACATCCTGGAAGACTCCCACAGTAATATTCCGTGGTTTCTGACCCAGATAAAGAGACGCCTTTTCTATTTCCTGGCTGAGCAGGGCCGGGTCGTCCCCACAGGAAAACCGTAGATACTCGGCAGCAGCAGTCGGTAGTTCTTTGCCCTTGGACCGGGCTTCATCCTGCATCCAATTGATCAGGTTCTTTCCCTTAAGGGGTGAGCACTCAACCACCCAACACTCATCTAGCGCTTTTAGATCCCGCTTCTTGAGTTTATTTTCCATCATTAAAACTGCCACCAGGCAGGGATTTTTGATCTTTAAATAGGATTTGATTTCCGGGACAGCAGGATTATTGATTACAACCAAGCGTTCTGTTGCGCCCAGCGGTATTGTTTCTAAAGAGGTATAGATATCAACATCCTGTGCTTCTTGATCCCATTCCAGGTAGTCCACGGTACCGTAGTGTGCTGTCATGCACTCCCTCAAGTTCCTGACCAACTCTCGGGCCTGGAACTGGTCCTCTCCGTGAAGAATCAAGAACGGGGGGAATTTCCCCCGCGCTAGAGACTGCTTTGCCTGCTTGTAAGTCACTACAGCCATCTTGCCCACCTTCCTCCAGTAAGTTTATTCTCGCCCGGAGATTAAATCCCTGCTTTTTCGAAGCTGCTCTTCCTTACCCTGCGTCTTTCAAAATGCAGCTCGCAAATTAATCCCCTCCCAGGAAAAAATCCAGCAGCTGCAAAAAATCACTGGACATTCCACCACCCATTTGCTCTGCTGTCTGTGAGATGAATTCTTTGAGTTCCTGGCGTCGCTCTGCACTCATGCCAGAAGACATCTCCTGAATCAACGAAAGCATCTCTCCCTGGTCGATTTCACTGGAAGCGGCTTTATCCAGCAGCTCCTCGGCCCCCCGGGTCATGCCCCTGGACACACCTGAATCCGCTAACTTTTTCTTGATTTGGTCCAAACCTTCAACAGCACCTGACTCCCCAAGTCGCTGCAAAAACTCGAATAAATCTCGTTCACTCATCACTTACCCTCCCATGCTAATTTTCCAAAGATATTCTAGAATATGCTTGTGAACCACAGAACTTGAACTGCAATAGAAGGATTATTACTGAATTGGTAAAATATTAAGAGTAGAGGATAGATCACGGGGGACGGTTCTTCTGATCTGTTGCCTTCTAAACGGAGACAGGGGGACAAAGGCGAATGGGACGGTACAGCACCAAAGAGTGCTGTTTTTAGGGGGTCATCCCTGAAGGGAGGATAATATCATGCGTGTAGGAATTTTAACTGGGGGCGGTGACTGCCCGGGTTTGAATGCCGTGATCCGGGCGGCGGCAAAAACCTTATTTGCCAGCGGTGTTGAGGTCATGGGGTTTCGCGACGGCTACCGGGGGATCATAAATAAAAACTTGATGCCCATTGACAAAAGAGCGATCTCCGGACTGCTGCATCGGGGGGGAACAATCCTGGGAACGAACAACCGCGACAACCCCTTCAACTTTCCGGTCAAAACACCGGAAGGGAAAACCGAGTACTGTGATGTCTCTGATCAACTGCTTGAAAATATGCATGAACTTAAACTGGACAACCTGATCTCTATCGGAGGAGACGGTACTCTTTCTATCGCCAAGGAACTAGTGGAAAAAGGAGCGCGTATTGTTGGGGTACCCAAAACCATCGACAACGACCTAGCAGCAACTGACCAGACTTTCGGGTTTGACACAGCAGTGGCCACCGCAACCGAGGCATTGGACAAACTTCACAGCACCGCGGAGTCACACCATCGAGTAATGGTTCTCGAAGTCATGGGACGATACGCCGGATGGATTGCCCTCTGGTCTGGAGTTGCTGGGGGGGCCGATGTAATCTTAATTCCTGAAATCCCCTGGTCCCTGGACAGCATCGTTGAGAAAATCGAGGACCGGCAAAAAGAAGGCAAGCTCTTCAGCGTTATCGTAGTGGCTGAGGGAACCCCGGGACCTGATGGGGAACGGGTGGTCAGGCAAACAATTAAGGGCAGCGGTGACCCTTTACGCCTCGGGGGTGTCGGGCAGGTAGTCGGCAGCCTTGTAGAACAGGCCACAGGAATTGAAACCAGGGTAACTGTTCTAGGGCATATCCAGAGGGGTGGCTCCCCTTCTCCACTGGACCGCATTCTCGCCACACGCTTTGGTGTGGCTGCCGCGGAATTGGCCATGGCCGGCCGCAGCGGGCTGATGATCGCCCTAAAAGGGACAGAGATCACAGCTGTTCCACTGGAGGATGCAACCAAAAAAATATCAAATGTCACCCCAGAGAACCAGCTCCTTCAAACCGCCCGGGCCACCGGGATCTGTTTTGGAGATTAATATTTAAGGTGGGGCAGAGAGTGCTTAAGTAAACTGTTAGGTGGGAGGTCTATTTAATCATCAGTTTGGCTCCATCAGTGATCAGTGTTATGTTTCCCTGCTCATCAGTGCGGAGTGTTCGTGCACCTTGTTCCTCCCAGGAGCGAATTACAGCAGGGTCCGGGTGACCAAACGTGTTACGTCCAACACTGATCACAACCACCTGGGGCCGGACCGAGGCGGCGAACTCTGGGTTAATGCTGTATTTGCTTCCGTGGTGGGGGGCCTTGAGAACGCTGGATCTGATCCCCTCAGGGCCCCCCCCATGATTTACCCAGGAAACCAGTTCAGACATCCCCTCCTGCTCCAGGTCCCCAGTCAGTAAGAATGAGATTCTACCATAGATCATATAGAGCACCACTGAATTATTGTTGGCATCACTACGGGTTCCTGAAAAAAGTGTTTGAGGCGGCCCTAATACGGAGATTTTGACCGCAGGGTCAAGCATGATGGTATCCCCGGCATGCAGTTGAGAAACGGGGACCTTTTTTTGTTCAAGCTGCTGCTGTACTTGAGCCACAAGTGGTGTTGAGTGCTCCAGGGGAGAGCTAGCAAACCTGCCCACTTTCACATTGTCTAAAACAGCCGGGATACCCCCCAGGTGATCCTCATGGGGGTGGGAGTTAACCAGCAGGTCCAGTCTCCTGATGCCCATCTGAGCCAGGGCTGGGACAACCACCTGTCTTCCGGGGTCAAAGGAAGAACTACTGTAAGATGGACTGCCTCCGGCATCAATGAGCATGGTACGCCCGGCAGGGGTCCTGACTAAAATGGAATCCCCTTGCCCGACATTAAGAAAGGTTACTTCAAGCTTTCCCGAACCATGGCCAGTGCCCGTGCAAATTAAAAGAAAACAGCAGACTAATGCAAGAAGAATTGGTGCTGTAAAACGGGAGGCCGCGGACCTAAAGCTGAAGTGAGGGAACGTAACCGTAAACCCCTCCCGCAGGGTCCAGCCCAGCAAGACCAGCAGTACAAACCAGATGCCCACCAACCATAAAGGAGGCGGGGGAACAAGGAGAGCCGCACCTGGAATACCTGCCAGCAGTCCCAGCAGCCCTTTAATAGGAAGGGAAAGTGCTCCAGCGCTAAGGAAAAAAGGGTTCATGATGCCGGGCACAATAAGTGCCAATACCATTCCCGCCAGCCCCAGGTATACTAACAACCCTGCTAATGGTACCACCAGAATATTAGCCACCATCCCCAATAATGCAGTCTGGTGAAAATAATATGCGGTAAAAGGGAGAACTGCCAATTGTGCCGCAACCGGTACAGTTACTGCTTCACGAAACCCAGAAGGAAGGGGAAGATATCGGCAAAGGGGAACTCCCAGGTAAATAATCCCCCAGGTAGCAGCGAAAGAAAACTGGAAACCGGGATCGAATAAGGCTGCTGGATTAAGGAGGAGGAGAACAAGAGCAGCAAGGGCGAGGGAATTCCCGGTATTCTGCCGCTGCTGCCAGAGATGTGCTCCTAGTCCCACAGTGGCCATTACCGCGGCCCTGGTTATAGGGGGAGTAAAATCGATGAGAGCAGCATATCCCCAGAGACCAGCAGTTACCAGGAAAAAGGTGGGGACACGCTTGAGGCCAAAGGAACTGGCTAGTGCCAGCAGCGCCACAAACACAAATCCAAGGTGGAGCCCGGAAACAGCGAAAAGGTGCATCACTCCGGTACGCTGGTAAATATCGCGGTCCTCAAGTGTCATCCCCTCTTTGGAGCCCAACATGATCCCCTGGAGGAAGAGTGCGTCTTCCCGTGGAAGGCTGTTATTGATTCCTGTCTCCATCCGCAGCCGCAGGGATGCCCAGAAACAGCGCAAGCCCTTTCCCGGTACCCTGATCTGTGGGGATCCCTGGGCCTTCAGCTGGGTAAGAATTCCCCGGCGCTCCAGGTAAGCCCGGTAATCGAACTCTCCGGGTGATAGAGCTGTCTCTGTCAGCTCTAAAAAACCCTCAACCCTGACGGCAGCACCTGGCAGAAGCTTTGAGCGCAGATGTCCAGCCTCAATCCCTGTGCCACCTGCTCCTGTTATGACCAGCTTATTATTACTACCGGTGGTACGATTATCAACAGAGGACGAAGTGCTGCCTGCTGTGCCTGTTTGTTGTGACGACGCACTCTCATCGACAGCCTCCTCTGCAGCTATAGAATAATAGACAACCTGAAGCTTCTCATTTCCCTGCCATCGCTCCTTATCCAAGCTGACGACAGGTTCCTCCAGCACAAAGACAAGCCTGTTGGGGTAAACAGAAGGAAGATTGG
>CALGIY010000333.1 GCA_937914965.1 uncultured Thermoanaerobacteraceae bacterium
AACCCCTGAATCAACTCCATTTGCATAATCTCCTAACAATGAAACCTGCTCCACGTCCCCTGTCCTTTCGATCACATGGTCGATCGCTTGGTCAATTCCCAGGAAGGTACGTACCAAATCCTGCAAACTCTGGAAAAGAGGATGTTCTACATTTGCTCGATAATAGATTTTGTTGTTTTCTTGGGACTTGATCAGGTATCCAGCGACTGAGAGCTGGTTGAGCTCCTTTCGGATTGAATTGGTCGATTCATTGAATTCTTCAGCGATTCCCCGCAGGTACCCCTTATTGGTCGAGCTTACGAAAAACTTGATCAGTAGTTTCAGTCGGGTCTTGGAAGTGATAAGCGAATCTAGCATACCATTAAAAGTGAGCAACAAAAGTACTCATAGCTTTCCATAATATCAAGAATATAATTACCTAACGGAAAACTTAACAATTTAATAACAGGTTACTGTCGCTCCATTTTCTTCTTCAACCGTTGCTTCGCCTTCTTCACCCCTTCCAGCGTGATCCCGAGAAGATCGGCCATGCTCCTGTTGCTCAGTCCGAGCTTCATCAGGGAGATCAGGCGGAAATCATAATCGGTAAGCCTTGGATATGCCTCTTTCTCCTTTGCCAGGTAACCCGGATAAACACGTTCGAAAATATCGTTGAACTTTACCCATCTCTCTTCGGTCATCACCTGTTTTTCCAACATCTTGTTCAGGCTATCGTTGAACAGTTCCTGACGGTCGGGAAAATGGTCCAGGTTCTGTATGACCTCGTTGCGGAACCTCTGGATGGTTAGGTCGTTCTGCTTGATGGTATCGGTAAATTCCTGGAGCGACCTGTTCAGGGCCTCCAGCTCGTGGTCCACCAGCTGTTTTTCGTACGAAAGCTCAAGTTGGTCCCTTTCAAGCGCAGCGTTCATGTACATGATACGGTTCTTGGAGCGGTTCACGAGCAGGAGGATCAGCGCAAGTCCAAGTACAATGAAGATGAAAAAATAGATGTAGGTCTGTAAATCCTTCCTCCGCCTCAGCCCTTCGTTCTCTAGCCCCTGTGCATATCGTTGTACTTCCCACTGGTAGGCCACTTTCTGGAGCTTCTCAAAATCAAGCTTTTCGTCCATGCTGTCCTTTAGTTGGAGGTACTCCTTTATGTACTTCAGTTCCTCTTGGGGGTTTTTCTGTATCCCCGCAACCTTGGAGAGGAGCCTCTTGGACTCCATCATGTATGGGAGGTAGTACGGTTTTTGGGCCATGTCGGCCTGGGCATCCAGAACATGGCCCCTGGCCTTTTCCGGTTCACCCTTTGCGATGTACATGTTAGCCAGCTCAAGGTTGGCCCTCATCGCATCCTGGGTCTCCCCGAACTTCCTGGAGAGCGATACGTTCTCTAAGAGCAACTTTATGGCAAGCTCTCTGTTACCTTTTTTCCTCTCGATATCGGCAATGTTCCCAGTGATGATCCCCATCCATACCGAGTCATGGGCTGATTTTGCCGCTGCAATGGCGAGCTTGAAATAACGGTTCCCCTCCTCCAGCAGGGAGTCCTTTACACTGTATACACCGAGTGAATTCAACATATCGATGCGCTTCCTGCTTGGGTTTTTGGCAAAGGGGAGGGCTTTTTGGAGATATTCCCTTGCCTTTGCCTGGTTGCCGATGAAACTATAGAATCCAGCTGCAAACCCATAGTTTTCCGTGATGTTAGGCACCTTTCCCAGATCAACCTCCTGGTCCATGTCATCTGCTCTCAAGAAAAACGGGATCGCCCTTGAAACGTCCCTGTAGATAAAGTGGTAGTATCCTTGGCGCATAAGCCCAACCTGGAGGAGTTCCCTTGTCTTTGGAGATGATACGAGTTCCCTGGCCAAGCGGTAATATCGGTCGGTAATTGGGTTTACCCTGTCAAAAGCAATCGAGAAACCATCTGCCATCAACATGTAATAGGCCCATTTCAGGGGAACGCTCCTTTCCGCCTCGGCGAGCAATTTGACCGAATCCAACCGAGCGACAAGGGCAAGTGTATCACTATTGAAGTTCACATTGGTCCCCAGGACCTCCTCCAATGCCGCCATTTCCTCCTCTCCTTTCGTTTGCGCGCTAAGGGAACAGGATGGGTACGCGAGCAATAGCATCACGAATATCAAAAAGAGGTTCAATTTTCTCGGTCTAGGTTTCATCATCTCAAATTTCGGGACAATTTGTGAACATCCATGGCCCAATATCGAAAATTACCAAATATCGGTATGGTTTTACCATCGAACGACGACCATCGCCCCCAAAGGAACGGCCCAGGGAATAAAATTTTCAAAATCCCGGACAGATACACTTATATTATCAGGTGGACTTACCTACTGATTTTCTTTAAATAGTCAAAATAGACGCCCTTTAGGTCCTTTACCCGATCGAAGAGGGCTTCCTTTTCTATATAGCCCTTGGAGAGAGCGATCTCCTCCAGACAGGCGACCTTAAGGGAAGTCCTTTTCTCAATGGTCTTGATGAACTCCGTCGCTTCTGAGAGCGATTCATGTGTACCTGTGTCCAACCAGGCAAACCCGCGTCCCAGGAGCTGGAGCTGTAGCGCCCCTTGGTTGTTCGCCCCTATCCGAGGGCTTCACGCCCTTTGCGATCTCGACTACGGAATTCGGGTAGAAATAGAGCCCTACGATGGCATAGTTCGATTTAGGTTCCCTTGGTTTCTCCTCGATGCCAAGGACCTTACCGGACTCATCGAAAGCCGCTACGCCATAACGCTCAGGATCGTCTACGTAATATCCGAATACCACCGCCTCTCTCTGGTCCTCTACTTTGGTCCTGGCTTCCAGCAATTGCTGCTGCAGGCCCGCACCATAAAAAATATTGTCCCCCAGTATCAGGCTGACCCGGTCGGAGCCAATAAAATCGGCCCCGATCAGAAAAGCCTGTGCTAATCCATCAGGGGACGGTTGTTCTGCATACTCAAATTTCACACCATAGTCACTACCGTCACCTAATAATCTTTTAAATCCGGGAAGATCGGTTGGTGTTGAGATAATCAATATCTCGCGGATACCAGCCAGCATTAAAACAGACACAGGATAATAAATCATGGGCTTATCATAAACAGGCAGAAGCTGCTTACTGACCCCTTTAGTTATTGGATACAGACGTGTACCGGATCCACCGGCTAAAACCAGCCCTTTCATTTTATGATTTTAAATTTTTCAAAAAGTCTTTTCCTAAAATATAGCCACAACTACCAACTGCAAATACTAAAATAAAACCTATCACAATTAATTTCTTATTAGGTTTAGTTGGAATCAATGGTATTATTGCCGGTTGAATAACAGTATAAACAGGTGTTTGATCCTGTACTTTAACTTTGGCAACCTGCAGTTGTTGAGCAACCTGATTATATACATTATATGCAAGAGTTACTTCATTTTGTAATTTCTCCTGATTTACTCCATAACTTGCCAAAATCACATTTTGATTTCGATCTAAGTAATCTGCATATTTTTGTTGAGCTTTATTATAATCACTTTTAGATTCATTATAAAGCTTTTCTGCAAAAGCAAGATCTGCTCTTGCTTTTTCTGTCCTATACTCTATTATATAAGACTGTAGATAAGAAGTTAAGGTATCAGCAACAGTTGCTGAAATCATAGGACTCTGCATAACAGATGT
>CALGIY010000334.1 GCA_937914965.1 uncultured Thermoanaerobacteraceae bacterium
ATCGGCAATCATCAGTGACCGCGACTGCCCACCGGAGAGCTGGGTGACCTTCGTACTGCCGATCAAGCTTTCCTCGCTGTAGTAACCATCATCGCCGTAAGGAAGTTCGCGTAAGAGATAGTAGCGCACCGCATCAACCCCATAGCGATCAATCAAAGTCTGAGGATCTACCACATTCCCCTTGGACTTCGACATCTTTCCCCCATCCAGAAGCATCCAACCGTGCCCAAAGATGGTGCGAGGGAGAGAAATGCCAGCAGCCATTAGGATAATCGGCCAGATCACCGTATGAAAACGTACGATATCCTTGCCTACCAGATGGACAGCATGAGGCCAGTAACGCTCAAAGTTCTGATCACCATCCTGCCACCCTAAGGCAGATAGATAATTAACTAGGGCATCAAACCAGACATACACCACATGATTGGGGGCAAAAGTAACCGGGATCCCCCACTTGAAAGTGGTCCTGGTAACACAGAGGTCTTCTAGGCCGCCTTTGATAAAATTGACCATTTCATGGCGGCGGGATACCGGCTGGATAAAATCAGGATTTTCTTCAATATGTTTGAGGAGCCTGTCCTGGTACTTGGAAAGCTTGAAGAAGTAACTCTCCTCTTTGACAGGTTCTACCGGGCGTCCACAGTCCGGGCAGTTGCCGTCAACAAGCTGGCGATCTAACCAGAAGGTCTCACATGGGGTGCAGTACAACCCCTCATAATAAGACTTATAGATATCCCCCTGGTCATAGAGCTTCTGAAATATAGCCTGAACTGCCTTCTGGTGACGGGGTTCGGTGGTGCGAATAAAGTCATTATTTGAAATCAAGAGCTTCTTCCATAAGTCCTGGAAGGAGGCCACGATCCGGTCCACATACCCTTGTGGATCAGTGCCGCACTCTGCCGCCTTCCTCTCAATCTTCTGACCGTGTTCATCAGAACCTGTCAGAAAAAAGACATCATAGCCCTGCATGCGCTTGTAGCGGGCGATACAGTCAGCGGCCACTGTTGTGTAGGCATGGCCAATATGCAGTTTGTCACTCGGATAATAGATTGGTGTGGTCACATAAAAAGTTCGTTCACTCATATATCTCGCCTGGAGACCTTTTCCTGATCAACCAAGCTTAACTCCTTTCGTAAATAATTTATATTCAAAGAGTTATTATACCAAAAAAGTACTCTCCCGGCCATTTTTGATAATTACTTAAAAATATATAAAATTTTTTATAAAAAAGGTTGACTGTTAATGGAAGAGATGGTATGCTTTCCTTAGCGAATCTTGTCGAATTTAAAGTGAGAGGGGGAGGAGCATGAAGTCGACTGGTGTCGTAAGAAAAGTGGATGAACTCGGTAGAGTTGTCATCCCCATTGAGCTACGCCGTACATTGGGTATCGCAGAAAAAGACGCGCTGGAAATCTATGTCGACCAGGAGAAAATCATCCTGAAGAAATATGAACCAGCCTGCATATTCTGTGGAGATGCAGATAATATCACCCATTTCCGCGGTAAAAATATCTGCCAGCAGTGCGCTAGAGCCATGGCTATCGAGGCAGGTTAAAACTTTCGGGATATCCTCTGATTAGCGCTTTGCAAATTCCCTAACAGGAAAAGGGCGCAAGGTTACCCGTGATGGGACAAGCCAAAAAAATTTTTGTCACGACCCCCTTCTGATGAGAAGGGGGTTTCATTTTGTATAATGCTTGTCGAATAATGTCGATAATCTCTAGCCTGCCGCAAACAGCACAAAGGTTTTTCACGGCATATATACCCAAAAACGTATTTTTCAGGCATCCGACGATCTCCAGGTATGATAAATTCTATATACCTGACTTTTACTTAAACCCAAGGCACGCCCCACTACCCGGCAAGCGTTATGAAGGTCTGCTCCAGCCTGAGTAAGGGCCTGCACCGCCTTACTGATCCTTTCGGGGTCCTCAATTACAGGATCTGCTTCCCCCCCCTGCTTACCCTCTACAACAAGAGTGATCTCCCCCCGAGGAGGTTTTTTTGTAAAATGCTCAAGGACCATTTCAAAGGAACCCCGAAAAACCTCCTCATACTGCTTGGTTAGTTCTCTGACTACAGCTGCGCGGCGCCCTCTACCCCAAAGAGTACAGAAATCATCTAGTGTCTCCTTGAGGCGGTGCGGGGCCTCATAAAACACACCCGTCCAAGGGTTTTCCTCCAGTTCTCGCATCAATTCTTGCCGCTCCCCCTTTTTGCGCGGCAAAAAACCATAAAAGTAAGAGGGATGTGGTGTGAATCCCGAAACCACCAGGGCTGAGATAACCGCAGATGGGCCCGGTAGAATTGTTACCTGGTGGCCTGCTGCCACGGCCTGCTGCACAAGATACGCTCCCGGGTCAGAGATCCCAGGGGTACCAGCATCGCTAACCAAGGCAATCGTCTTCCCAAGGGATAGCTCAGACAACAGATACGGCGCCTTCTCCCGTTCATTGTGTTCGTGGTAACTGGTTGTTTTGGCAGCAATTTCGTAGTGAGACAAAAGCTTTGCGGTATGGCGGGTATCCTCGGCTGCAATGAGATCAACCTGCCGCAGCACCTCCAGGGTTCTCAGGGTAATATCTTGAAGATTCCCCAGGGGTGTGGCACAAAGATATAGTATGGCCATTCTCATTCCCCTTTGACAACCTCCCACATCTATAAGTGGGGGCTGCTGTATTCTGCTCCTACACGGGATTTTCCTGTTTCCCTGGATCCTTTCCCGTCACTTGTTCATCCTTTTCCCCAGACACTTTTTCACTTTTTTCAGCCTTGCGCGCACAGCGGTAACATTCGTTCTCATATTTAAGACAGCACATCAAGCGGCCGCAGAGCCCACTGATCTTGCTTGGGTTTAAGGACAGATTTTGCCCCTTGGCCATGCGGATAGAAACCGGTTCGAAATCACCTAACCAGGTGCAGCAGCAGAGTTCCCTCCCGCAGGGACCAATACCACCGAGGAACTTAGCCTCATCCCTGACACCGATCTGCCGGAGTTCAATGCGCGTTCTGAAAACGGCAGCCAGGTCCTTGACCAACTCCCGAAAATCAACCCGCCCATCTGCAGTAAAGTAAAAGAGAATTTTCCCGACATCAAAGGTAAATTCCACATCGATCAGTTTCATAGGCAGCCCATGTTCGGCAATTTTCTGCTCACAGATGGCAAAGGCATCCTGAGCGCGCCGCTTGTTTTCCTCAATTTTCTGAGCATCCTCGATAGATGCCTTTCTGGTGACCGCACGCAGAGGAAGAACAACATCCTCTACAGACATTTCCCGAGGCCCCACCACAACAAAGCCGGATTCAATCCCCCTGACTGTTTCTACAATTACCAGGTCCCCGGGCTGCAGAGCGTCCTCTCCCACTTTAAAATGATAAATCTTACCTGCCTCGCGGAATCTCACCCCAACAACAGTAACTGTACCATGGTCAGGTACTTCAACTCCTGTGTCAGCAACCTGGTTTTCACAGACCCTCTGCTGATCATCTTCCATTTTAATCCCTACTTTCGCAAAACAATTTGGCCCCTTGCGGGCTATTTTTGCAGTTCCCTCTGCACCCGGTAAAGGGTAAGGGCCAGTACCAGAGGCACAGAGGCGTTGTCATCTAACTGCCGCATCCCCTTGAGCAGCAGCTCCAAACACACAGCCTCCCGTATTCCCTGGGAGCAAGTCCGGTATTCCCGTTCCAAAACGGCTAATAGGCCCTTCAACAGATCCTGGGCAGCGCTCCGGTCAGTGCCCATCAAGCGAACCGCCTTGAGCAATTCAGAGTGAGTACCGTTTTTTAACACACCAGCAATTCTTCCGGTCTCCTCGTCATCCTCCACTGTCTCTATATATTTTTCCTCATTATTCCGAAAGAAAACCACCCGGCAGCGGGACACAATGGTTGGCATTAGAGAGCGTTCATCCTCTGTGACCAGCAAAAAGACCGTTCCCGGTAAAGGTTCCTCTAGGATCTTCAACAGGCTGTTTGCCGCAGGGACTGTCAGTAGTTCTGGCTGCTCCAGGAGAAAAACCTGGTGCCTTCCAAGATCAGGGCGATACCTGAAGAAAGAATGCCAGACTCGGATCTGATCTATTTTCAGGGAACTACCATCCGGCTGCAGAGAGTGGTAGTCCGGGTGTGCCCCATGTTCCCAAGCCCTGCATGATGCACACAAACCACAGGGCAGCCCGCCTTCCGGCTCCTGACAGAGCAGAGCCTGAACAAAGAGCGGCACAACTTCCCTTTTTTGTTCAGGGGAGCGCCCTGCCAAGAGATAGGCATGGGCAATAGACCCTCTATGCAGGTCCTCCTTAAGCTGACGAGCAGCAGTACTCTCCCTCTCCTTCAATGAGCCACACCTCCGGTCAAAAAGGATACCCCTGATCCTGGTCTAGAAGATATGCCGATACATACTCCAAAATCTGTTTCTGAACTACCTCTGGCTCTAAACTTGCATCTATAACCTTAATTCGTCCAGGGGATGACCTGGCCAAAGCGTGGTAGCCATCCCGTACCCGCTGGTGAAATTCCAAACTCTCCTGTTCCAGCCTGTCCCTCAGGATCTCCTCTTTAGAACGGTCTAGTCCTTCTTTAGGAGGGAGATCCAGCAAAATTGTATAAAAATTCCCCAACTTAGTTAAAGCAAATTGATTAATCAAATGTAATAAATCCAGACTAAGCCCGCGCCCATAACCCTGGTAGGCAAAGCTGGAATCAACAAAGCGGTCACAAAGGACAATCTTTCCCTCAGCCAAAGCCGGGAGAATCACCTCACTGATCAGCTGAGCCCGAGCACCGGCATAAAGCAGGGCCTCTGTAACTGGTGACATCTCCTGGTAACAAGGATCGAGCAGCAATCCCCTGATAGCCTCGGAAAGTCTTGTCCCCCCAGGCTCCCTGGTAACAAGCACAGAATACCCGCCTTCCTGTAAAGCCCTGGCGGTCAGTTGGACCTGGGTTGACTTTCCAGACCCATCAGGTCCCTCAAATGTAATCAGTTTCCCTGCCCTTTCCAATTCCTCAACTCCCCGCAACAATCTTAATCAAACCCCGGCTCTGCCCAGGCCAGGCACCCCCAACAGCATCCCATTCTTTAAGAAACTCCAGCACTTCTTCCCCAAACCTCTCCCCAGGGCAGATCACCGGAACCCCCGGTGGGTAAGGTGTGATCACCTCTCCTGCAATCTTGCCACAGGCACTCTCCCACGGTACGAAAGACCCCTTGGCAAAAAAGGCTTCCCGCGGTGTCATCTCCTGTTGAGGAAGAGCTAGTCCTAAAGGATCCGGAAAAGAAGTAATGTTGCCAACCCTCGTGGAGCAAGCCGCTGCGAGGGAACTTAAAGCCTCCAGCAGAACTGATATATAGTCAAAAACCCCAGGGCTTAAAATCAGGACCATGTTTTGAAAATCAGCCATTTCCACAAGAATCCGATACTGCCGGCACAACCAATCAGCTGCTTCAAAACCTGTAATCCCCAGTCCCCTGACATTAATAATTAAACGAGTGGGATCATACTCCTTCACCCCAGGTACCTCGAGTACCTCTTCCCCTGGAGCGGTAATCCCAGGTATTTGGGAGATCTGTTGGCGCAGCTTCTCACCCAATCGGGCTGCTTCCGCCCACTTGTCTTCCTCTTGCTGGCACTGACAGCGCGCCACATCCAAGGAGGCCATGAGAAGATAAGAGGGGCTGCTTGACTGGACCATTCGTAGAGAGTCCCGGATCCCATCTGTATCCCCCTCTCCCTGGCAGTGAAGGAAAGCTGCCTGGGTGAAGGCCCCCAATACCTTATGAGCACCCTGAGCCACAAAATCCGCCCCTGTATCCAGCGCCGGGACCGGGAAAAGGGTGCTCGTTTTAAAATGCGCTCCATGAGCCTCATCTACCAACACCTTACATCCCCGGCTGTGGGCCACCTGTACCTGCTGCCGTAGATCCCCAACCAGGCCATAGTAGTTAGGATGCAGGAGAACCACCAGGGGCCCCTCTGGGCCAAGCTCCTCAAGACAAATATCCAGCTCGGAGGCTGCAGCATGACCAGGTAACCCCAAAACTTTGTGCGATCTCCCCGGGAGGTAAACAGGCTGTGCCCCACTAAGGATCAGACCGTGGATCACTGACTGGTGGCTAAACCGGGGCAGTATTACCTTGCTGTCTGGCCGGCTTTTTGCAAGGAGCACAGCCAAAATTCCAGCAGTAGTACCGTTGACCAGGAAAAAGGTCTCCCGCGCCCCATAGTAACCTGCAGCTCTCTCCTGTGCCCTTTTAATAATTCCCTGTGGGTCCTGGAGATTATCCAACCCTGAAAGCTCAGTTAAATCTAACTGGAAAGCCTGATCTCCCAGCAATTGGCGCCACTGGGGCCAAGCACCCTGCCCCTGCTTGTGACCAGGTGTGTGGAAACTCAGGTAACCTGCTTGGGCATGCTTCAGCAAACCTGACAATAACGGCGTCTTGCTCTCGCTAATGGCTCTCACCCCTGTTCCCCAACTATCCCTGGATTTCCACCCCTTGCATTTATTTTACCATATCCACTCCCTACCGCTAAGAACATAAAAAATACGCAAGATTTGTTCCTTGCGTTAACTAGTGCTAAAAAAGAAGAACATTTAAGTTTTTGCTACGGCTTCACATGCCCCCAAATCTTTTTAATCTTTTCCTTCAAGTCAAAGTAGCGCCTGTCATCTACCCGGATACGCACAATCTCTTTTTCACAGCGCAAGCAGAGAAAGCACCCAGAAACAACAATCCCATCCGCAATACCGCGGGGTGGTGTTTGTTCGCAGACCACACAGACCGGAAGCAGAACGCCCCTTTCCCCTGAGATCTGCTGCATTCTTCTGCTGTTCACTATTTTCGCCTCCCTGCTTTATCTTCTACTATTATACGCAAGAACAGCTTTTCCCATCCCCATCCTGCCCCCAAAGTTAATTAAAAAGAAAAAAACCCCGTCACCTCCGCCGGGGCGAGTTATATCTGGCTGCTTAGACAAAAAGCTCAATTAACTCCTGTCATGTACCTGCGTTTTTTTATTGCCACGGTACGGCCTTTGTTGTTACCAGAAGAAGTGTTCTTGTTTTTCAAAGACTCGACTGCCTTGAGATTAGCCCAGATATGATGATTGTAGCAGGTGTCACATAAAAAGTATCTTGTTCCTCCTATATTTCTAGGTTTAGCAGATACCGCCCCGCAAGCATAGCATAACATACCATCTTTTACACATTTCCCCATTAGAACTCCCATCCCCCTGAAATTTGATACAAAAATTATTTCTCCTGTTCCTATAATCTAAGTTATAGCTCTCTGCCTTCAATAAGCGAGAAGCTCCAAAACTAAATAGTTCATCTAAATAGTTTCTATTAATCCATTCGTCATTTTCCCTAAAATTCCTCTTATCCCAGTAAATATTTTTCCTAATTATTTAAATATGACATATTGCTATTTATTGGTAATTATTGGACAGGGTACGACATATAATTATGTACAACACGCCTTCAACTCCACTTTGCAATAAAAAGAGACCGGCTGTTTAGACAACCGATCTCATAGATAGAGTTTATACATATTTCACAAGGTAAAACTAATTATCTTTTTTCAGTTTATTCTTGAGGTCAACAGAAATAG
>CALGIY010000335.1 GCA_937914965.1 uncultured Thermoanaerobacteraceae bacterium
ATAGTTGTCACAGGGACGGTCCTTTTGACATAAAGCAACCCACTAACTCCGAATCCAACCACCAACGACCAACCACCAATCTTACACACCGAGCTTTTCCTGTGCACTCCGAATAACAGCGTCAATTTTTTCTTCCACTTCAGAATCGAGAGGCACTGGTTTATGTTCATCCAGAATCGACCGAAGTTTCTCCTGAATCCGTACCCCCATTTTCTTGGAACCAGAGGCTTCCCAGGAACTAAAGCTGCTGAAATCTGACAAACTCGGCTGCCATTTCTCCCGGAAGTGCTGCGCTGTATGTTTATCCCCCAGGTAACTGCCTCCAGGCCCTACCCTCTTCACCGCTTCCACAGCAAGATATTCGGGAGTGGTATTCACACCCTTCAGGATATGCCGTGCCCTGGAAATGACTTCATCCATCAATACCAGAAGATTCAATGAGCCTGTGCGCCCCGATTCCATATAGAAGACATCATGCATCAGGTTGCATCCCTGCAGAGCACCCATCAGGGTAAACATTGTGCCGTCAACAACAGCCTGTTCATCAAAGGCCTTGGAACTGCTGCAGCCCGCATATCCCCAGGTGGGAAGAGAATAGAACCGTCCCAGGTCACAAAGGGATCCCTGGAGCAGCATGACCTCCGGTACTGCATAAATTGCACCCATGGTGCGCATATCCAGAGGGGAACCACCGTATCCGTAGAGGAACGGTGCCCCGGGGTTCTTCAACTGGTGTAACACTAAGCCGCAGAGAGCCTCAGCATTGGCCTGAGCAGCAGTACCCGCAACGGTAACCGGGGTTGAAGCCCCTTCCACTGCACCACAGGCAAAGTTGACCGGAATTTTGTTCTCAGCGGCTAACAGCAGTTTATCCACCGATTCAAAGGGCAGCTGCAGCGGAGATGTGGGTTCTAAGTAGAGAACAAAGTGCGGCCTATGCTTCAGTGTTTCTTTCCCACCGACCGCTGCCGCAGCCATGTCCAAGATATCAGCGACCGTTTGAGCATCCTCGGCAATGACCACCTGGGGCTTCACACTGTTTTTAAGCATCAAAGCATACTGGATGCGGTTGATCATCCTTGTATCAACATCAGATAAAAGCCCCATCGACATCACAAAATCAAGCTGCGGAAGGGCATCCACAACACGGATTGCTGCAGACACATCCTCGCTTGTCCAAGGCCTTCTTTCATCTGTAAAAGGATCCAGGTAGATCAGGGTGTCAGACCCCGCTCCAAAGTGGACATTGGATTTCTCCAGCCACATCACCGGATCGCCCAATCTGTTGTATACAGTAATTCTTGAGGGGGCAGTATGGAGCGCCTGTTTCACTAGTGCTTCTGGAATGTGTATCCTGCCATTGGTATCGGTATAGGCGCCCCCTTTGTTTAGTAGATCTGCTGCTTCATCATGGTGTACGATTACTCCTACTTCATCTAAAATACGGCAGCTGGCGCTGTGAATATCCTGCATCTGTTCCTTCGTTAAAGTGCGATATGCAATTCCCTCTCCATGGCTGCTTGCGTAGTCCATCTATACATGCCCCCTTAAGCTTTGCATTCACTTTCACGGCGACTGATAATCGCCTGCATCTCTTCTAAAGCACCTTCGGGCAGAGCCGCTGCCTGATGACTTTCTAGAATTTCCCTGGTCTTCTTCAAGGCATTGTCCATGGGAGACTCTTTATCCTTGGCTAACCACTGCTCCCAACGGTATCTGGTGAAAAAGCGAGGAGTCCAGATCTCATCCCGGAAGTGATTAAAGGTATGTTGATGTGCCATATAATTGCCACCTGGGCCCACCTCATCAATGCAGTCCACAGCCAGGTGTTCCGGTGAAATCCTGGTTCCAGCCCCGGCATAGCGGGCCATATCAATCAGGTCATCACAGATGGCCAGGAAGGGAAGATACCCGGTCTTGCCACCTTCCAGGTAACCCACATCATGCACCAAGTTGCAGCCCTCGAGCTGTGTCATCAGGATCGTCACAGCTGCCTCGGCCCCAGCTTGGATATCTGGCTGCGGTGCATTAACACAACCTGCTTCTGTGAAATTGGGCAGCCCGTAGAACTGGGCAAGCTGTGTCATCACAGCATAGTTCATAAAGGTTTCCGGCGCCCCGTAGAGAGTAGAGGTGGTCTTCATATCCATCGGTGTAGCTCCACCACCGATAATGATGGGGGCCCCCTTCTTCTTCAACTGGGCCAAAACCACTCCCGCTAAGCACTCAGCATTCATCAAAGTAATACATCCCGCTTTAGTAACAGGTGTTGTGCCACCAGCCAAAACACCCGGGGTATAAACCACAGGGATGTTATACTCAAAGCATTTAAACATTTTGCCAACACCATCATGGGTGTGCACTAATGGTGAAATCGGTTCTGAGTAAAGGATGATGTAAGGATTATTCTTCAAGTTATCTATACCACCCACACAAGCAGCAGCCATCTGAATCAAAGCTTCAGTATTTTCGGGATTGTGGGCAGTAAAGATAATGGGTTTGCTGCAGTTTGCGGTCATAGCCTCAAACTGGTGCAGGTCGCTGACTGTAGGGTTGGTTTCCGAGGCGATGGCATGGCTCATCAGGAAATCAAAGTTAGGGAAGGCGTCAACAACCTTGGATGCATCCACAACATCTTGTTTCCTGGACATCCTTCGTTCATTGGTTTCCAAATCAATAGTAAAGGGGAGGTCAGAACCTGTCCCATAGTAAACCCGGTTCTTCTCTAGAGGCAGCACCCGCTCTCCCAATCTGTTGGCAACAACAATCCGCTTGGGTGCCAAACGAAGACACTCCTCCACCAGCCAGGCAGGTATCCAAACATGTTCACCCTCAACCCGGCAGCCCGCATTTTTTAAAAGATTCAAAGCTTCCTGGTTTTTAACCACTATTCCAGTGCGCTCCAAAACCTCGAGAGTTGCGTAATGAATCTGTTCCAACTGGGAATCAGTTACCCACTTTAAAGACGGGGTAACCTGTTCAGCATAGTTTGAGACTAACTTATCCGACATTACAGGGCCTCCTTTGGATCATCATTCCTATCTTAATAGTATTGCAAAAACCATACCAGACGGAGGAATGCGACCTACGGAGGTTTTTACCCCCCTTGGTGCAAAGATTTTGTGCGTCAAAGAATGCTCAAACAGCAAAAAACGCCGCATATTATTTATGCGTGCGTTTCTATTGTGCACATATTTGCTGATGTATATCACTGTGGACAGGGGGACGGTTCTGCTGTCCAACAAGATGGTCGTTGATGGTTGGTGGTTAGTCGTTGGGATAAGATTTAAGAGCAGGTCCTGTTCCTGTCGGACACGAACTGCGATGTGGACATTGGGGTAGTTCTGATGTCCATCCCGGGGGAGTTGCTGCTGAATACGGGGACAATGCCCTTGTCTCCCATAAATACAACAATAAAGCAAGCCTGACCCCGGCGATGAATAGCGGAAGGAGCTTCACACGCCCCCTCTATAAACTTTAAACCCTTGTAAAATTATCATTATCATGTTATATTTTTATTACTTAGTAGTTATAATATTATCACAGGGGTTTTCATTAATGCGTTATGATATCAAATTTTATGAAGATAAAAAAGGAAATTGTCCCTTCCTTGCATTTATAAGTGAACTAAGCCAAAAGGGTGATAAGCGCAGCAAAAATTTAGTCAATGCTCTTTTTCTCAAATTTAAACAGCTTGAGCAAAACGGGACAATGACAGGTATGCCAGATTTCAGACATATTGAGAATTCAAAGTATAATCTTTGGGAAATCAGAGTGAAACATGTTACAGGTTACTATAGAATTTTATGCTGCCCTTGGAAAGGGAAATATGTCATATTGAATCACTTTGTTAAGAAAGGACGAAAAACGCCAGCAAAGGAAATCAAAAAAGCGGAACGCTGGATGGACGATTTTATTAGTAGGCAAAGAAAGGGGAAATAACCATATGGGTAATTCATGGGATGACTTTGAGAATCTCGTTAAATCAATGAACACAAAGAAGGAATTTGAAAGACTAGAAGTCGCTGCTGATTTCTCTGCAAAACTAGTCAAGGCCCGGTTAAGAAAAAACTACACTCAAAGTGAATTGGCAAAACGTGCAGGGTTAAAACAATCTGCAATTGCGAGGATCGAAAGTCATGGAAGTTTGCCCAGAATTGATACAGTTTATAAAATTGCTGAGGCGCTTGATTCTGAAATTAATTTTTATCCAACCAACTACGAAGACGAAAATGCCATAGAAATAAAAGAAATGGCCGAGAGACTTTCGAACTTAGAATCAACTATTCAATCTTTAACAAACGAAATAAAAAGCTTTTATCAAGCCGTCTATTACCAGAACAAGTACCAGACCAAAATTCGATGATGGACAC
>CALGIY010000336.1 GCA_937914965.1 uncultured Thermoanaerobacteraceae bacterium
CGGCATCGTGCTGGGCTCGTTGGCCTGGCTGTGGCTGGTACTGCTGCCGATGGTGATCCCGGCCGCGACGCCGTCGGTCGACGCCGACGGGCTGCATTGGTTGTCGGTGGTCTCGCTGCGCGTGCAGCCGGGGCATATCGCCATCAGCATGGGGGCCAGCCTGGCGGTCAACCTGCTGGCCGTGGCCCTGGTGTCGCGGGCCGTGCGTCCGTCCTTGCCGCGGAGGCGGGATGCGGTGGCTGCGGCGTCCCTGCGCAGGACCGCCGGACGCTTCCTTGGCCAGGAGCGTGCGCGCCAGCTGCTGGAGGGCCACGCCGGGCAGATGCTGGATGACGACCGGGTCACCGCCGTCGAGCGTGACGCTGCAGCTGATAATCTGGTGGCCTATACTCGCCAGGGGATCCCGGTGCTCCTAGGGACCACTGAAAAATTGCCTGAGAAGCTCACTATGGCAAAATCATATTTAGAATTGATTGGGACTGTTGAAGGAATAGAATACATCGATATTAGGAGTGTACAAGCTCCCGCTGTAAAATGCCAGAACAAGAATAGTAAAGATAAAGAAAAAATATTTTCCGTTCTAGAAACTTAAAGGAAAAAAACGTTTTATGTTGAAGAGTTCTTTTAGTTATGTATTTTCCGGTGGGGGTGCGATGATTGACCCGGGGAGCCACAATAGTTAGTCTTGATATTGGAAGTACAAATGTTACAGTCATTGCCGGGGAAGTTGGACTTGATGGTATAGTTCAAATTATAGGTTTTGGGTCCGTTGAATCGGCAGGGATTCGCAAGGGCAATGTGATCGATATTGAAAACACAGTACGGTCTATTGAAGATGCAATCGAAAAAGCGGAACAGATGAGCGGCCGCCAGATCGATGGGGGATATGTTGGGATTACGGGAAATACTATCTCCTCTCTTAATAACCGTGGAGTTGTTGCAGTTGCTAACCCTGAACAGGAGATAATGCAGGAAGATGTGGATAGAGTTCTCCAGGCAGCGCGAGTAATTGCCCTCCCTCATGACCGGAGGATTATTCATGTAATCCCGCGCCAGTATATTGTAGATGGAAATGAAAATATCCTTGACCCTGTAGGTATGGTAGGGTCGAGGTTAGAAGTGGAAACTCATATTGTCACCATCACCAATGCTGCACTGCAGAATCTTGTCAAATGCTGCGAACGCGCTGGTTATCATCCCTGGGAGCTGGTTTTAAATGGATATGCTTCCGGAGAAGCTGTGCTCTACCCGGCGGAAAAAGAACTTGGCGTAGTGGTGGTAGATATTGGAGGAGGCACTACAGATATTTCCCTTTTTGACCAGGGGACTTTGTGGTTTACAGCGGTTTTTCCGGTAGGTGGAGATTATATTACCAGCGATTTGGCTGTTGGTTTGAGAACACCTTTGAACCAGGCAGAGATTATTAAAAAGGAGCACGGGGGAACACTTCCTGAGTTGACATCAGACAGCGAGTTTGTGGATGTTCCCGGTGTTGGAGGAAGGAATACCTTCCGGGTATCGAAAAAAATGGTTGCCAGTATCATTGAACCAAGGGTGCAGGAAATCCTCACCTTTGTCAAGAATAAGATGGATAGTTCCAGTTATCCTGGGTTGCTGCCAGGTGGAATTGTTCTTACAGGAGGGACTGCTCTGACTCAGGGGATTGCTGAACTGGCAGTAAGCCTCCTGGAAAAACCTGTTCGAGTTGGCTATCCAGAAGGGATTAGTGGACTGGCCGATGTGGTGCATAGTCCCGAATATGCTACAGGTGTTGGGCTGCTGCTTTATGGTGCCAAACGCCACCAGACCATGGAAGAGGATGAGGAAGGTTTATCTTTAAAAGCAATGATTAGTAAAGTAAAAAGGTTGTTTCAAGATCTTTTTTGAGAAGTGAGGGATCGACAGGGAGATGTTGGAATTGGAGGTTGACACAAATCAGTTTGCCGATATCAAAGTAATTGGTGTCGGTGGTGGCGGTGGAAATGCCGTCAACAGAATGATCCAGGCGGATCTTAAAGGCGTACAGTTTATAACAGTAAATACTGATGCCCAGTCCCTTAATGTGTCCCAGGCAGAGTTCAAAATCCAGATCGGCTCTAAACTCACCAAGGGACTAGGAGCCGGTGCAGACCCCGAAATCGGCAAGAAGGCGGCAGAGGAAAGTCGCGAGGAGTTAATGCAGGTTCTACGGGGAGCAGATATGGTTTTTGTGACAGCAGGAATGGGGGGTGGAACAGGGACTGGTGGGGCTCCTGTTGTTGCCGAAGTGGCAAGGGAAATTGGTGCTCTTACAGTAGGTGTGGTTACCCGTCCCTTTACCTTCGAAGGGAAGAAGCGTGCAACCCAGGCGAGCCAGGGAATCGATGAATTAAAGAGCAAGGTGGACACCCTGATCACCATCCCCAATGATCGGCTTTTGCAGGTTGTAGACAAATCGACCTCGATCAATGATGCCTTCCGCATTGCGGACGATGTTCTGAGGCAGGGTGTGCAGGGTATTTCCGATTTAATCGCAGTACCTGGTTTGATCAACCTGGATTTCGCGGATGTGAAAACGATCATGTCGGAAACAGGTACCGCCCTGATGGGGATCGGTAATGCCAGAGGCGATAATCGCGCCACAGAAGCAGCAAAAATAGCTATTTCCAGCCCCCTCTTAGAGACATCCATTGAAGGTGCGCGCGGGGTGCTCTTGAATATCACCGGGGGCCCAGACTTAGGTCTTTTTGAGGTAAACGAAGCAGCAGAAATTATATCTCAAGCAGCAGATCCAGAAGCAAATATTATTTTTGGTGCGGTGATCAACGAACACCTGGAGGATGAGGTAAGAGTAACTGTTATTGCTACAGGTTTTGATTCCGTTGCTCCAGCTGAGACAGAAAACACCGTTGTGGATCTGCACTCTTTTACTTCTGATGATTTAGATATACCGGCATTCCTGCGCAAGAGATGAACTTGTTGCAGGGAATAAGCGTCCACATGACCGATGGCCCGCATTGTCATTGGTAAAGATAACTATTGCTGCAAATAACATGTTTTGGTCATTACTGGATACCTCTTTTCTACTGTGAGAGTCAGCCAAAATAAAATAAAGTAGGTCTAAAGCCGAAAGATGATCTCTTTCGGCATTTTTATTATTAATGGCTGGCAAATATTGACAATAAAAATGGCAAGGATCTTTTATAATTAGTTCGGTATGGGTAAGAGTTGATGAGCATATATATGGACACAAGAGCTTCAAAATATTTGATCTACCGGGGTGAAGGCCATGCCCGGAAGTAATGCTATTTATGTGGATATGTTATTTTTAATCAATTTTTTGATGGATTTCATGATTCTCTGGGCGGCAGCAAGGCTGGCCCAGGTCAGGGTATCTTTATGGCGACTGGCAATTGGCGCTGCTTTTGGGGCCTTTTACAGTGTACTTGTTCTTTTACCGGGCTTCTATTCGCTCTCTTCTTTCGGGGTTAAATTTCTGGTTTCAGTATTAATGGTGGTGGTTGCTTGTTTTCCTTTACCCTTAAAGAAGTTTGGCCAGCTTATTACTTATTTTTACCTTGTTGCCTTTACGATGGGTGGTGCAGTACTCGGTATTATTTATTTTATGAGCAGCAGTTCTCTTCCTAATGCAGTGAGTAATCTCCCTCTTCATTATCTCTGGCTTGTTGTAGCGTTGATTATAGCCGGATTTATTGGAAAATATGGAATAGCGTACATCAAAAAGACTTTCTTACAGGACTTGTTAAAGATCCCGGTGGAGATCAGGGTACAGAGGCACCTGTTCAAGGTGACAGGACTGGTTGATACAGGAAACCAACTGGTCGACCCCCTTAGCGGGTCCCCGGTGATCATTGTGGAGTACAGCGTTTTAAAACCGTATCTGCCGTCTGAGCTGCAGGAAATTATTAATACGGGAGGGGAAGTGGACCTATCCAAATTGGCTAAAGTAATGCCTGAAGAAGGAACGGTTCCCTCTTTTCGATTGATACCCTTTACAACTATCGGTAAGCGCCACGGGATGCTGGTCGGTTTCCGCCCCGATGAGATTACTGTTTTCACTGGTGGCCAGGAGTTGCACAAAACTGATGTTGTGATCGGGATTTACAACAGGCGTTTATCATCACGGGGTGGTTACCGTGCCCTGCTTCACCCGGACTTGATTCAGGCTGCTGCAAATTGATAAATTTAATGAGGGGGATTTGATGATGAGGAAAATAACTTCATTTGTCTGGCAGTTTCGACTGTGGGTAATCCGGATTCTAAGGCGATGGAAATTTCCAGCCCATATCTATTACCTGGGTAGTCATGAAGCCTTGCCACCCCCTTTGACCAGTGATGAGGAGATGACATTGTTAAACCAGTTGGAAGCCGGGGATATCAATGTCAGAAATGCCCTTATTGAAAGAAACCTGCGGCTAGTGGTTTACATTGCTCGTAAATTTGAGAACACTGGGGTAGGGATCGAGGATCTAGTCTCCATTGGCACCATCGGGTTAATTAAAGCTGTTAATACCTTTAAGCCCCAGCGCAAAATCAAGTTAGCCACTTATGCATCCAGGTGTATTGAAAATGAAATCTTGATGCATCTGCGTAGGAACAACAAGACCAGGACAGAGGTATCTTTTGACGAGCCATTGAATATTGACTGGGATGGGAATAAACTGCTTCTTTCGGATGTATTGGGTACAGAACATGACATAATTTACCGCCATCTGGAGGAGGAGGTGGACTGCAAGTTGCTGTATACTGCTGTAAGCAGGCTTGCACCTCGGGAACGAAAAATTATGGAACTTCGGTTTGGGCTGCGTGGTACCCAGGAGAAAACTCAGAAAGAGGTTGCTGATTTACTAGGGATATCGCAGTCTTATATATCTCGTCTGGAAAAGCGCATCATTAAGCGCCTGCGCAAGGAAATCTGCTGTATGGAGTAAAGTACAGTGTGCTTGTTTGCTAAAAAATAATAAACATTAAAAGACAGGGAAAGACTGGGGGCTGCAAGATTGGCTCCCAGTCTTTTTCCATGGGAGTAATAGAGGCCAACGGTATATTTTGAGACATCCCCGGCAATAATGAAAAACGACCAAAGGATTGCTGGGGAGGAATTTGCCGAAATGGTTAACAAAGTTGAGATCTGCGGAGTAAACACAGCAAAATTACCCGTTCTCACCAGTTCAGAAATGCATGAATTTTTTCTGGCTATAATCGCTGGCGACAAAACTGCCCGGGAAAAACTGATCAAAGGGAATTTGCGCTTGGTACTTAGTGTTATCCAGCGTTTTACCAATCGCGGTGAATTTGTGGATGACCTCTTTCAAGTAGGTTGTATTGGCCTGATTAAAGCGATCGATAATTTTGATCTCGGTCAGAATGTCAAGTTTTCTACTTATGCTGTGCCGATGATCATCGGAGAGATCCGGCGCTACCTGAGGGACAACAATCCAATCCGGGTGAGCCGTTCTCTAAGAGATACCGCCTATAAAGCAATTCAGGTGCGGGAATCCCTGATCGTCAAGCACTCCCGGGAACCTTCACTGAATGAAATTGCCGGGGCACTTAATATGCCCAGGGAAGATGTAGTCTTCGCCATGGACGCCATCCAGGAACCGGTTAGCCTTTTTGAACCTATTTATCATGACGGTGGTGACCCGATTTATGTGATGGATCAGATTGGTGATGAAAAAAACCATGACTTAAACTGGCTGGAAAAGATAGCGATTCGTGAAGCTCTTTGTAAATTGAACAACCGGGAGAAAATGATTCTCAGCATGCGCTTCTTTGAGGGGAAAACCCAGATGGAGGTTGCCGAGGAAATTGGGATTTCCCAGGCCCAGGTTTCCCGGTTGGAGAAAGCGGCATTAAATCACATGCAGAAATACATCTAGGAGGGATTTTATGAGCAGGCAAAGGGTCAGAATTCTGTTAATAATCTGTTTCCTGGCAGCTATGTTGATCACTTTAAGCATTGGGGCGCAGACAAAAAAGGCATTTACGGCAAATAACCTGATCCGACTGCATGTTATTGCTAACAGTGATGACCAAATAGACCAGACAGTAAAGTACCAGGTACGGGACCGGATTGTTGAGTTATTAAAGGAGCAGTTGACAGGGATAAAAGATTGCCAGGAGGCACGAGAAGTTATCAAAGCAAACCGATCAAAACTAGATACCGTTGCCAGGGAAACCGTCATTGCTGCTGGTTTCTCTTATCCGGTGCAGGTTGAATTCGATAGGTTTGCTTTCCCACACAGAGCCTACGGAAGTGTTGTGCTGCCGCAAGGGGAATATGAAGCAGTTAAGGTGGTGCTTGGTGAGGGAGAAGGAGCCAACTGGTGGGGTGTCCTCTTCCCGCCCCTTTGTTTTGTAGATATCTCTGGAAATCCCATGGATAAGGACAGCACTTCTGCCAGGGAAGTGTTAGCTGTGCAGGAGAGTTTGACGGAATACAAAGCAGAACAGGGCCAAAACAGCGTTGACCTGAGGTTTCGCTTGCTGGACTGGCTGCGCCAGGAAGATGGTTACTTGGCGAAAAACAAGGGAAGATAAAAGCATCAAAATAATTCAAAGAGAACAAAAAGCCACTTCCTCTCATATATTAATTTTGAGGGAGGTGGCAGCAGTGATAAAAATATCGGAACTGCGGCTTCATGATGTGATCAATGTTATAGACGGCAAGCGCCTGGGTATGATCCAGGATATTGATATTGATTTAGAAACCGGTCGTGTCAAATCCATCATTCTGCCCAGCAACAATCGCATTTTTAGTTTTCTTGCTAAAAATGAGGAAGTGATTGTGCCTTGGGAAAAAATTGTGAAAATTGGCGTAGATGTGATCCTTGTAGAGCTTTCTTCTACAAATCAACTGCAGATCAAGTAGAATGTTTATAAATCTTTATTGCTTGTTGTACAGCTAAATAATCTTTAGTCCCCAAAAAGATGGGGATTTTTTTATTTTTTTTTGCCCAGATAAGCAGGATTTTCCTACTAGATGTAGTATAATATATTTCGTATCATGCTACATATTGGCCATTTTAGCTGGAGGGAGGAATGGGTGACCATTGCGTTGTTCCTTTTGTAAAGAAGGAGAGTCGAGGGTTCTAGATTCCAGAGCGCTGGATAATGGTTTCACTATCAGGCGTCGGCGAGAGTGTACCTCTTGCAGCAGGCGTTTCACAACTTATGAACGCGTTGAGAATGTGCCTCTTTGGGTGATCAAAAAGGACGGCAGGAGGGAGATTTTTAACCGGGACAAACTACTGACCGGCATGATGAAGGCGTGTGAAAAGAGGCCTACAACGCTGGAAACTTTGTCTGGTATGGTTGATGAAATTGAATTGACCCTGCGGAACCAACCTGGCCCTGAGATTCCCAGCATGGCTATTGGACAAATGGTGATGGAGCATCTACTGAAGCTGGACAAGGTGGCATATATACGATTTGCTTCGGTTTACAGGGAATTTCAAGATGTGGGAGAAATCCTTGACTGCCTGGAAGAGCTGGGCGTCAGGGGCAAATAAATCAAGTAATCCTTATAATAGAGAGGAGATTCATTTTGTTTACTACGATCAGAAAAAGGGACGGAAGGGAAGTACCGTTTGACGATTCCAAAATAACCGATGCCATCTATAGGGCTGCGCTTGCTGTAGGCGGGGAGGACCGGGAACTGGCAGTTTCTCTTACATTGGATGTACTCCGGATGCTGAAACAGATGTACAACGGGGATATTTTCGGTGTTGAGGATGTTCAGAATGTGGTAGAAAAGGTATTGATCGAAAGGGGCCATGCTCGTACTGCCAAGGCGTACATCCTATACAGGTACAAGCGTACCCATATGCGCGATGCTAAAACCGAACTGATGGACATCGTTGAAGATATAATCAGAGAAACTGACCGCGACAATGCTAATGTGGGTAACTCCCCTTCAGCCAAGATGCTGCAGATTGCCAGTGCTGCCAGCAGGAGTTATTACCTGAACAGGATGCTGGATGAAGATTTCTCTCTAGCTCACAGGCGGGGAGATATACACATACATGATTTAGATTTCTACGCTACTACAATCAATTGTTTGCAGGTCCCATTAGAAGACATGTTAAGAGATGGCTTTGATAATGGTCACGGCTTTATCAGGCCGCCGAAGCGGCCGGCTTCTGCCGCTGCCTTGGCGGCGATTATCCTTCAGAGTTCACAGAACGACATGTATGGGGGGCAGTCCTTCCCTTTTTTTGATACACAATTGGCTCCATTTATCGATGGTAACAGTGAAGAAGAGGTCTACCAGGCCATGGAAGCCTTGGTCTATAATCTAAATTCGATGCATAGTAGGGCGGGAAGTCAAGTACCTTTTTCCTCACTCAACCTGGGCACAGATACCTCGGAGGTTGGGCGCAAGATCACCCGTAACCTCCTGACAGCTTATGAGGCCGGTCTGGGTCACGGGGAGAACCCTATTTTCCCCAATGTTATCTTCCGACTAAAGAAGGGTATTAACTTTGATCAAGGGGACCCCAACTATGACCTCTTTCAACTGGCTGTAAGGGTTGCTAGCAAAAGGCTAAACCCTACATTTAGTTTTATGGATGCATCTTTCAACAAGGAATATGGGGATCAGGTTGCCTATATGGGATGCCGCACCCGGGTAATGGCCAACCGCCGGGGACCAGCAGTTACTACCAAACGGGGAAATATTTCTTTCACAACGGTGAACCTGCCACGGCTGGCCATCAAAGCGGAGCGAAATTTAAAGAGGTTTTACAGCCTGCTCGATGAGGTTACGGAACTTACCATCAATCAGCTCTACCACCGCTTTAAAGTTCAGTGCCGATTAAGAGTAAAGGATATTCCCTTTGTTATGGGGCAGGGGCTTTACATGGGATCAGAGGATCTGAAACCTGATGACTCCATTGAACCAGCCATTGTCAACGGGACACTATCTGTAGGGATCATTGGATTGGCGGAGACCTTGGTGGCTCTGACCGGTCATCATCATGGGCAAGATGAGGAGTCCCAGACACTGGGGCTGGAGATCATGCAGCACATCAGCGAGAAGGTTAATGAGGCGAGTGAGCGTTTTGATCTGAACTACACATTCTTGGCCACACCGGCTGAGGGACTGTGTGGGAGATTCATCAAACTCGACCGCGAGGAATTTGGGCTGATTCCTGGTGTTACAGATCGGGAGTATTATACTAACTCGTTCCATATCCCTGTTTATTATCCCATCAGTATGTTTGACAAAATCAAGCTGGAAGGGAAGTATCACAAGTATTTCAATGCAGGGCATATCAGCTATGTGGAACTACCCTCTCCACCCCAGCACAACCCTCAGGCGGTAGAGGCTCTGCTCAGGCATATGGCGGACTGCGATATGGGATATGCCGGGATCAACTACCCGGTGGACTTCTGTTGTAACTGCAACATGCTGGGGGTATTTGACGATCCAGAGTGCCCCCGCTGTGGTTCTATCAATATCCGCAGGGTGCGCAGGATCACCGGATACCTGAGCACAGTGGATCGCTTCAATGATGGCAAGGTGGCAGAGTTGCACGACAGGATGCCGCACAGTTAATTGAAATAACGGAACTGCGGGTGATGATGTTGTCAGATTCTTTGATATCTCAACTCCCTAAGATTGCTGCAGCGGGAAGAAGAGAGGCAGATAAAGTCTTGGCCCGGGTAGAGCTTTCCCGGGCGGTTTCCCTGCAGCTAGATGAGCATGTGTTTCCCGTATGGGCTGGTGGGTCAACAGCAGCGGGTACAGCAACTGGAAGTCAAGAGTGGAGTAACCGGCTGATTTACGGTGATAATTTGCTCCTCATGGAGGCACTTTTAGCGGGTGATCCATCAACTGGTCTTCCGCCGCTTAAGGGGAAAACCGATTTGATTTATATCGATCCCCCTTTTGCCAGTAGAGCTAGCTACAGGACAAGTTGTTCCCTGCCAGGAAGGTATGGCCCCTTTGTGCTGGAGCAGCAAGCCTACAGCGACACCTGGGAAGAGGGAATGACTGGCTATCTCCGGATGCTTTGTCCCAGGCTGTTCTTAATGAGGGAACTCCTGAGTGAAAGAGGATCACTTATCATACACCTGGACTGGCATGCTGTTCATTATGTAAAAGTGCTGCTAGATGATATTTTTGGACCTGAGAGTTTCCGGAATGAGATTGCTTGGTGCTATGGGGGTGGTGGGGCACCCAGAAGAAGTTACCCCAAAAAACATGACATGCTTCTGTGGTATACCAAAGGGGACACCTGGACTTTCAATAAACAGTTTCGCCCTTATACCCAAAGCACGCTGGAGAGAGGGCTCACTGCAGTCAAGGGTGATAAATATGAACTGCGCCAACAAGGAGCAGGTCTTGATGATTGGTGGGCAGGGGATGATGTCCAGAAGATCCTCAGCCCTACTGCTTACGAGAATTTAAAGTTTGACACCCAGAAGCCGGAGGGACTGTTAAAGAAAATTATTACTGGGCATTCCAACGAGGGAGATCTTGTTGCAGATTTCTTCTGCGGATCTGGAACCACTGGAGCTGTTGCTGAAAAGCTCGGTAGGAAATGGGTGCTCGCGGATACCAGCAAACTGGCCTGTATGACTGCTTACAGACGTCTCCTGTCACAGGGAAGCAGGCCTTTTATCTGTCAGTCAGTGAGCAACTATCCGGGGACACTATTTCACAGAAGCTGTACTTGGAAGCGCACCGGAGATCTTGCCAGGGATGTATTGGCTCTCTTCGGTGCTGAGACCTATAGATATGATCTGCCCCGGGGCTTAAAACTCGGGTATCTAGATAAAAGCAGGTCACTGGTGCTGGCTGCTTCTCCTAACAGGAGAGTTAATAGCTGTTTCTTAAAAAAGGCGCAGGAACTGCGGGATTCGCTTCCAGGTGGTTGGGAAAGGATTATTGTCCTTGTCTGGCAGTTCACTTTTGATATTATTGAGCAGCTTGGGGAATTGGACGACCAGAATCTGAAAGTGCTGATCATCTCTCCAGAACTTTTAGAACATTCCCAACCTGCTGTCTGGAAAATGATGCACAAAAAAGGTAGATGCTTTTCGCTCCTCCGCCACCTGTTGCTGGAACGCCCGGAGGTCCGAAGTTGTTCACCAGAGATGGATGAGGTTACCCTGCAGCTTGCCGGGTATCGTTTCCTTTTTCCTGAATTTTTGCCCCCAGATACGAAGGCAAGTGATCAGGTGCAGGATCTGATCGCCGCTGATCCCTTGGCCCTGATCTCTTACTGGAGTGTGGACCCCGATTATGACGGTAGAATATTCCGCAGCAGGTGGCAGTGCTGCCGCGGGGATAACTTGCGCGTTTCAACAGCAGCTCGCTTGCTTGTCCCCAGGGGCAGAGAATCCAGGAAGATCTGTGTCAAAGCAGTTGATGTTTTTGGTTATGAGAGCATGGCAGTTTATACAGTTCAAAGTTAGATGTATAATTAAAGAAAGATTTGCCAGAATTGTGTGTGTACCGTGGAGGTAAGGATGGATAGTATTAAACTGCGAATAGCAGGTTTTACCAAGGAAAGTGTTGTAGATGGACCCGGGATCAGGTTCGTTGTTTTTGCTCAAGGGTGTCCTCACCGCTGTCAAGGCTGTCACAACCCAGATACATGGGATTTTGCTGAGGGAAAGGAAACAACAGTGGGGGAAATTCTCTCTGTAATCTGCAGTACA
>CALGIY010000337.1 GCA_937914965.1 uncultured Thermoanaerobacteraceae bacterium
TGCATGACCCGATGAGTAGGGGACTGAAACAACATAGCCGCCAAGTCACCGGCCAGCTGTACTAATGTTGTTGCAATGCATGACCCGATGAGTAGGGGACTGAAACGCCTTCTCCCCCGGCGCAGGTGCCCATATCGCATCACCGTTGCAATGCATGACCCGATGAGGGAAGCAAAGAGGGAAGCAAAGGGACGTTCTTTTTGCTTCCTAGTTGCAATGCCTGACCCGACGAGTAGGGGACTAATAGACACTACATCAATACTCCTCATTTCCAAATCATTATCCGCAATCTACTGGGAAACATCTCCATACTTACTATTTTCATAGTGATTGACAAAAATCGTACTGGATTCCCTGGGAATGATCGGGGCGCAGAGCATATTTGACTAGCCTCTAACGACCATATCCTGGGTGGACAAAGAACTCGATTCCTTACGCCAACAAAGGTGTATGAGCTAGATAACATGGTTGGGACCTGCTACGAAACGCCAACTTTATGGATGTTCGCACTTTTTTTATCGCCGGTAGAGCAGGGTCAACTGGTGTGCTTGGACAAAAATACTGTTTTTGTATGAGGTGTGGAAAATCAATATAGCTAGTAGGAAAGAAAGAGCAATATGGAGGTGACAGGATGCTGAATTATTCTGGCCATCCTTTATACGATGTAGGAGTGGCCACGGTAACTGCTCTAGCTGGAAAGAGTGAGCCTCGAGCAATAACTAATAGCGACTTGGAGCGAGTGGCTGATTTTATCGAACAAGAATACAGCAGGGAACCGCTGAAGTCTTTCCTGGGAGTTGCCTTTACAACTAACGCGTGGTTTAATCAACCTTCCTTTGCAAAATATCCGGAGAGGCGCAGGGAATATGCGCAGAGGCTCTTGCGCAGTTATGATGCCCAACTGCAGTCAAGTGAAAGGTGTGTCTTCACAGGTGAGCCCGTAACATCTGTGGCTTTTTCAGACAAATTGCATCCCGGTAGGGCTTTCCGACAGCATGTTCCTTTTCTTACCGGTGAAGGGGTAATCAACTTTTACCCGTGGGGGGATGTAGGGTTACCTGTATCAGGTACTGCAGTTCTCTGCATCCAAGCTATGCCGCTGGGGTGTGCCAAATGTGGCGGTAAGTTGCTAGCAGTTCATTCCGATAACCCTGAACTTATTTTTGATTTTGCATCAGGCTTTTTGAGGTTTAACCGGCAGGCGCTTTTATTGGCTCAGGAGGCTGGGATGAAAAAGATGCCCGAAGCTAAATCTTCCGCCAAAACTTTGCTGATTGAGACTCTTTTTGAAATAGAGCAACGGCGCTTAGATGAAAAATTAGATCGCCGACCGTCCTCAGTAACTGCCTACTATTTTTCCAACAGCGGCCAGGCCAATCCTCTAGATGATCGCAATCCTCCCTTGGAAATCTTCCACCTTCCCTTGGAGCTCATGGAATATTTATCGTACTGTGTCAGCCCGCTATACCGGCATAAATGGTCGGGGATAGCTGAGCGCTCTTGGCGCCTAAACCTAAAAAGGAATGGTAAAAAATCCGGGGACAGGCCCAGACGCAACTTTCTTTATGAAGATTTGTTCCATTTGCCGGATATTGCCCCGGTTTTTGTGCGGCGATACTTTCTGAGGATTCCGGTGCGAAACCGGCCTGAGGATGACCCGCGACGGCAGTATTCGCTGCGAGATGAGGCGAGTTTGGTTTCCTGGGATCTAACAGGACTATTTTTATGGAAGGTGATGAATTTGGATAAGGAAAGGATTGAACAGATTAGGTGTCTTGGTGACAGATTGGCCGAATATATCAACAGCGAAAATGATAGACATTTTTTCATGGCTTTTTTCAGCGAAATGAAATACGGGTATTTTCGCAACAGCCTGATCAAGGCCAACCTCAGTCATGTGAAGAATGGTAATCCTCCCTTGATTACCTTGGACCCCTACCTGGAGATTTTTGAAGAGGGTACTGATGTAGCACGGCCTGACTGGCGGCTTGCTCGGGACCTGGTGTTAATTCGGGTTATTGAAAAGTTGTATCAGTTGGGCTGGTTGGGAAAAAATAAAGATGTTTTGCCTGATGTTGAAAGTAATCAGGTATCAGAAGAGGAGGAGTGAAAATGGCTTTTGTAACTGGCCTTATTTTGGTGGATGCCCAAGCTTCGGCATTGAATAACTTGGGGAACATACCAGGGGAACGCTATGATAACAGTGTAGGGGTAAAGGCGATCCGTACAAAAGAGGGGATTTATCCTTATGTTTCTGCTCAAGCTTTTCGCTACTGGCTGCGGACAACTTTAGATCAGGCTGGTACCGGTTGGCAGTCTGCCCCTGTATACAGGGAGGCAAAAATAGCCTATACCGATGCTAATCCCATCAAGTGGTGGGACGATGATCTTTTTGGTTACATGCGGGCACCATCAAAACGTAAATCCGCCCGAGCGCAGAGAGAAGCCGATGAAGAGCGTGCGGGCGAAACAGAGACGAATGATACTGTCACTAGAGTGTCGCCTTTCCGCGTCAGTACGCTGGTATCTATTGCACCAGTTACCCCCACCAGTGACTACGGGGTGATGGCTAGGCAAGAAGGAGATCCAGTTCCGCATGAGCACCAATTTTACCGAACAACCTTGAAAGGGCTTGTCTCTTTAAACCTCAGTGCCTGCGGGACATTCTGGTATAGACGGAAGACAGGATATAGAAACTTAGATGCTGTAAGGACTGCTGAGGCTGAAAGAGAGGGTCTGATTCATTTAGAGGAAGAGAAGGCTTATCGGCTGTCTACAGTTGATCGTATCAAGCGTATTACAACTCTCCTTGACGGTTTGGCCATTCTTGACGGGGGTGCTAAACAGGCGCTTCATTATACTGATGTAACCCCGCCAGTAGTCATATTTGCTGTGACCAATGGTGGGAATCATGTTTTTAATTATGTAGTTGGTGCAAACAGCCGGGGGCTTCCCGAACTGAAAATTGAAGCGCTTAAAGAGGTTTTATGTGTTTTCGAGAAAGAGATTCTGTCAGATATTTTTGTGGGTTGGGTGAGTGGGTATCTTGATGAGGAACGACAGAAGCTTGAGAAGTTTACGCAAACACCTGAAGGGTGCAGGGTGCGAATTACTCATCCAAGAGTAGCGTACAAAGAACTTATTAATGCCTTAAAATCTCCGGAGAATACTGTATGGATGGAGTAGGAGGTCAGTTATGGATGTTCTAAAAATTGAAGCAGAAGGTGTCACCACATCTTTCCGCTATCCATATTTTATGCAGGGGATTCAGCCTACCTTTGAAATGCCTCCTCCAGCAACAATTTATGGACATATTTGCAGCGCTTTGGGTGAATGGGTTCTTCCCGATGGTATCAAGTTTGCGTATCATTTTAGCTATCTGGCGAAGTTTACTGATGTAGAGCATGTTCATATTGTGTCACCTGCGGGGGGCAAGCTCCCAGGAACTGCAATCCCCAAAGTGCTAGGAGGGGCGATTAACCCCTTTAAAAGAGAGATTCTTTTTCAACCGAGGCTTGTGCTGTATATTAATAAGCCGGAATGGGAGGATGCGTTCCGGTCGCCCTATTATCCAGTGGTGCTTGGGAGGTCTCAGGATCTGTTTTGTTACCGGAGGGTTAGTGTTGTGAAGCTCCTTTTTTCAAAAAGTGCTTATTTCGAACGTACACTGGCACCATATCGGATGGTTTTAAAAACAGGGCGTGGGTATATGGTCTTGATGCCGCGGTTTCTTGATTATAATTACGGACGCAATCCTTCTTTCGCTCGTTATGTGATCATGCATAAGCGTGTCTACAGTCCCGATCTACTGCAATATGAAGGAGATCCTGAAGCTGTATACTGGGTGGATCCAGAATCCTCGGAGGAAAAGGGTATGCACCCAGTATACAGCTTCAGGATCTCCTTCATAT
>CALGIY010000338.1 GCA_937914965.1 uncultured Thermoanaerobacteraceae bacterium
AAGTAACCTTTTCTACCTGGGAATGGCGGAGCACTTCCCTAGCAGTACCCCCGTCTCCACCGCCAATAATCAATACATTGCGAGGGTTTGGGTGGGTATGAAGGGGTACATGGGCCAGCATCTCATGGTAGACGAATTCATCATTGATTGTCAGCTGGACCATACCATCCAGAACGAGCATACGCCCAAACTGCTCGGTATCGAGAACTGCGATTTCTTGAAAAGGGGTTATCTCGCGGTGCAGAGTCTGCAGCACTTTACAGGTAATGCCAAGAGCTGGTGTCTGCTTTTCTGTGAACCATAATTCCATATCTGTTCTTGTCGCTCCTTTTCCTTATTTAAGCTATAACTTATACCAGAGCGGAATACCCGCAAAAACACACCCACAGCGTATAACGCTATGTTCGACACTGGCAGTTTTGATATCTTTTAATTCCCTACCCCGATAACGAAAAGCTTCGATTAACATTTGTTCAACTTCATATGCTGCTTCCTGCCGGGTGCAGTAGCCCGAATATTCCATAATTACCCCGTATTCTTTGTCCTCCGTCCCGATGCCTACAGCAACAGCTGCTGCAATCAAGGCTCCAGGCTCTGAACTAGAAATGCTTCCATAAGCAATCGGGACTAGAGAACCTGGGGGTATCTCCAGGCTTTCTACAAACTCTGCACCGGGTGGCAGGATGCTGCTCATTCTGAGCAGATTTACATTGCCTACTCCTGCTTTGAGCAGTGCCTGGTCAAAAGCTGTGAGTTCCCTTTCTCCTTCTGCTGCTGCACTAACAATGCTGTAAAGTTCTGGTCTAGGCATCATTCTTATTGCCCCCCATCTCCTTAGATTTGCGTAAAAACTAGAGAGATTATAGCAACATTTTAATGCCTGGTCAATTTAAAAAGCATCTTTTTTCCTTCATCTACTGTACGAGGAAGAGGTAAATCTAAAGCAGCAGCAACTTCCTGAAAAACCTGGCTCACCAGAGGGAATCGCAAGTCCGCAGCCCCCACTAGGTCATCCTGGACGAGAAGTTCTGTACCACCCTGTGCGAGGATCTGTCCGTCCTTTAAAAGGATGATAGATGTTGCCCAATCCGCAGCCATATCTATATCATGGGTGGCGATAACAATAGTCCTCCCTTGCCTATGGAGATCATCCAGGATAGCAAAAAGCGCATCCTGACCCGCTGGATCGAGATATGCTGCTGGCTCATCCAGCACAATTATATCTGGGCTCATCGCCAGTACCCCAGCAATGGCCACCCGCTTTTTTTGGCCGTAGCTGAGGTGGTGCGGTGCCCGACTACGATACTCCCACATCCCTACTGCCTGCAGCGCGCTAGAAACCCTCTCTTCAATATTCTTCCGTTTGAGTCCCATATTCAAGGGGCCAAAAGCCACATCATCCCAAACAGTAGCGGAAAAAACTTGGTCATCAGGATCCTGAAAAACCAGTCCCACTTTGGAGCGCACCTGGCGTTCATTATCCTGGCTGATTTCCTCACCGTCAACCCGCACAAATCCCTGCTGTGGCAGGTGAATACCATTAAAATGGAGGAGCAGGGTGGATTTTCCAGCTCCATTGGGCCCGAGAATCGCAACCTTCTCTTCTTGTTGAATACTCAGAGAAACCCCCTTCAATGCCGGAGTACCATCATGGTACCGAAAGAAGAGGTCTCCTATCTCTAAAATTGCAGCCATCCAAAACCCCCCTGATCAAAAACAAGGCTTACAATTCCCAATAGCACAATAGCAGTACCCAGAGCAATATCTTTACCCTGAATATGCAGGTCATCTAGAACCCGGATCTCCCCCTTAAACCCCCGGGACATCATAGCAAAGTATACCCTTTCACCCCGCTCATAGGAGCGTATGAAAAGTATCCCCAGCAGTCCCCCAAAAGTACTTAAAGTTTGCCGGCTCCAGAAGTTTTTGGCTGGTTTGAAATTTCTGGAGCGCCTTGCCCGCTGCATGCGCTGGGCCTCATCAGATAGAACAAAAAAATAGCGAAAAGCAAACTGGAGAAGGTGCGTAAATATCTTGGGAATCTTTAAATCTGATAACGACCGCAACAAAATATGGAATGGTGTTGTATATGTTACCAGAATAATAAGCAGTGCAGCACAGAAAACTCTGAGAAAAAACAGAATACTTACCTGTACACCCTGGTCAGTAAAATGCAGAGTAAAAAAACCCAGATTAATAGAAAACAACGGTATTCCTGGCTGCATAAAGGGCAGAAAAATTCCAATAGCAAAAACAACCGGAATAATCAGACCAAGCCTTTTTAAGATTCGCACTGCAGGCAAGTGCGCACCCAGTATAAAAAGACAGATAACTGACAAAGCAAAGATCAGCCCTTCGGTGCTTTTCAAAGAAACAACAATTACTAAAAAAACAAGACAGCTGACCAGCTTAACACGCGGGTCGAACCGGTGAAAAGCAGACTTCAGATGGGCAAATTCATCGAGATGTATATGTTCCTGAGGCAACCAAGCCCCCCCTATCCCCACAGCATATCTTCCGTGCCAAATTCTTATTCCAGCGCAGGTTCGTCATCAACAACAAATTCCGCTGCAGCCTGGAACCAGTCAGAGAGCGCATCACTCAGTATTTTTTGGATATCAACCATCACCTGTCCGAATCGGTACTCCGCGGCCAAATATGCCTGAACCGTAGGGTTAAGACCCACCAATTCGCCCAGTTGTTCCATCCGACGCGCTGTAATGTCATCAACCTCTTTTTGGAGAGCCTTAGCCTTTTCCATCTCCCACTGACACTTACGGAAATCCATGAGCATTTGTTTGTTTTTGGAGTCTGACTCCAGTTGTTTCCTAGCTTTCAGCAGATCCTGGTATTCATCGGATTCTTTGAGAGCCCGCGACAGATTGTGGGCATGGTCATAAAGATTCATCGATCTTCCTCCTTAAAATTTACTGGATATCCAGCCAGCTGCATATCCAGTTTTTCTCCCGGTTAATGCAGCATTACCCATAAAAAGATAACATAAAACAGGCCCCCGGACATCAAGACGTAGGCATTAAGTTTTCTCTTCAAGACCAGGGATAAATAGACCAACCCTGCTGAAAGGAAAGTTATCACCACCGGTGCCAGGGAACCTGATACAAAATGCCAGTTAGTAAAGATAATTCCGATACTGGGCAGCACAACACTCTGAAAGACCATCGCTCCGGTGATATTACCGATGGCAAGGGTATCCTTATCCTGCAGCAGCCAGATGACACTGTTGAACTTCTCTGGCAGTTCTGTAGCAATAGGAGCAATGATCAATGCCAGGATGAAAGAAGGAATCCCAAGCAGCTCAGCGATAACCGATACATTTTTGACAAAGAGATTGGCCCCTACAATCAATAGGATCAGGGCAACCGCAACCTGCAAAATGATGGCCCACATGCGCGGATGCTTCTTGGATCTGCTCAAATACAGAGGACGCAGTTCTGAATTATGAGTTGTGGTTCTACCACTGCGCAGAGTCAGCCAGACATAAAAACAATACCAAAAAATCAGAAATGCTGCGATCAGATACTTTATCATTAGATTGTTGATAAAAGCGGCACCCAGCCCCAGGGCGTAACCAATAAAGAAGAAAGTAAGATCTCGTCTGACGACTCGCTCATCAACCTTCAGATAAGGGAAATCAAAGCGTTTGCGTGCCTCCAATACCACTACCAATCCGCTGATAAAGAAAGCCAGCGTGCTCAACATAAACGGTGCTCCGATAATCGCACCGATACCGATATGCTGCTGTTCTACCCCCTTGCCGGCAAGAAAAGCGATCAGCGGAATTAGCGATTCGGGCATTGCAGTACCAACTGCAGCCAGGATGCTCCCAACCGCTCCCTCTGACAGGTTTAATCTGACCCCTAGCCATTCTACTCCATTTGTGAAAATTTCCGCTGCGAAAAGAATAACAGCAAGACTGACAATAAGCAACAGATAAGCCATTTATCCACCACCTGAATTTATCAAAGCGAAATAAAAGATCTCTGGCGCTGAGAAAAAACCGCAATCCGGCGGTAACCGATCCGGTATAGTATTTCTCTAGCATAGACAAAATCCCTGCCTACTTCACTCTCTGTATGGGCATCAGAACCAAGGGTGACCGGAATATCCAACTCGAAACACCTGGAAAGCAGTTCCTGGGACGGATAGATTGCTGCACAGGGTTTGTGCAGGCCAGCAGTGTTGAGCTCCACTACCAGGCCTGATTGTCTGATGGCCTGCAAGGCCAGCTCAGCAAAGGGCAGCAGATCTCCTTCGGGCCGGTACCCATATTTTTTGATTAGATCAAGATGCCCGACAATATCAAAGAGTCTGGAATGGGCCATGCCTTTTATTAATTCGTAATACTTCCGATATAAATCATCAAACTCCCAGGCGCGGTAACCCATGCGGTAAGCAGGATGATCAAACATCCAGTTATCAATATCATGGACCGACCCAATCAGGTAGTCGAAGGGATATCTCCTTGCTAGACCAGCAATCTCAGTTTCCCTTCCCGGCCAGTAGCTAACCTCCATGCCCAGTTTTATTTTGAGATCAGGAGAACTGGCACTCACAGAAGCAATGATTGTTCTATCAAGCCCTTCCCAATACTCATCATGATCAGCGAAGCCGATTTCGGTCAGTCCCCGTTCTCTGGCCTCACTTAAATAAGGTATCAATAATACCTCTGTATAATCCCCTCCACTGTGACTGAGGGGATGGACATGATAATCTACGTACATAATCTATTCACCAAGGTTTTTTATTATTATCATTTTTACCCATATACAGATTAAAGCACTAAACCTCTTTGTTTTCAATACTCATCCCTCGTTGTTCTCTTGATCTTGTTTAACAAGGATAAAAATATTACAATAAACAAACAACAGGAGGGTGAAAAAATGGCAAAAGTAATACCATTCAAAGGAATTCGCTATAACTCGGAAAAAATTAAAGACTTACAAACTGTCGTAACACCACCTTATGATATTATTGACGCAGCTGAACAAAAAAAATACTACGATAGAAGTCCTTATAATGTCATTCGTTTGGAACTAGGTTACCAGTTTCCTGATGATACGGAGGAAAACAACAGGTATACTAGGGCGGCTGAAGATTTTCAAATGTGGCTGCAAAAGGGGGCATTGACCCAGGAGAACCAGGAAGCGCTGTACCTTTATGAACAGGAATTCTCCACCGGTACAACAAAATACCGGAGAACCGGATTTTTTGCGCGGGTACAGCTAGAGGCTTTCGAAACCGGGAAAATCCTGCCCCATGAAGAAACCTTGGTTAAACCTAAAGCTGACCGTCTTGCTCTCATGTCTGCCTGTGTGGCCAACTTCAGTCCTGTTTTTGGTTTTTATGTTGATCCCGAAATGGTCATCGATGAAGAATTTAATAAGATTAAAGCAAGTCAGGCCCCT
>CALGIY010000339.1 GCA_937914965.1 uncultured Thermoanaerobacteraceae bacterium
CATATCCGCTATCGTTACATTGTATCAAAATCGAGAGGCTTAGGTTGCGGAGAATCTTGTTGATGGTGCTGGTGTGCCATTTCGGCTTTCCAGCATCTTTTATCGTAGGACTTCTTCTCCAGTACGGCTACTACCATTTCTTCTGGAAACAGAAAAAACACAGCCGTCTAGTCTAACCTGGACACGGGGACGTTTTGTTTGCCACGGCAGGGAATGCGGGGACGGTTCTCGCGTCTCACCGTTGGTGGCAGTGGGACGTTTTGTTTGCCACCAAAGTAGCAAGGCGGCGGTGCGCTGATCACCAACCAGCGCTTTGCCGCTAAGGATCCAGGACGAGAATATAGAAAGGGGGGCTGTAGTCAACTCTACCGGGCATTAATAAAGCAATAAGACAAAACAGGTACCGGAAAAAAAACAAAGAGAGGAAAATTGCCTTGACTCTTCAGAATACAGATAAGCAAAAAAAATTAACTACTGCAGTGCTTAACCACCTGCGCCAAGCCCACCCTGATGCAGGGCCTCAACTGCAGTTCTCTAACCCCTACCAGGCGCTGGTTGCTACCATCCTGTCTGCCCAGACAACAGATGAACAAGTTAACCGGGTGACACCTCTTCTTTTTGAAAAGTATCCAGAAGTCAAGGATCTTGCTGGTGCCAGCCCCACTGATGTAGAAGAAATAATCAAATCGGTGGGCCTGTACAGGTCCAAGGCCGCTCACCTTGTGGCCGCGGCAAAGATAATTCTAGATGAGCATCAAGGAAAAATCCCGGCTGACTTTGACTCACTTTTGAAACTGCCGGGTGTAGGAAGAAAAACCGCCAATGTTGTACTGTCCAACGCATTTGGCAAACCAGGTCTGGGAGTAGATACACATGTCCACCGGGTAGCCAACCGGATCGGACTTTGCAGTGAAAAATACCCTGAAGGAACAGAGAAACGCCTCAAAGAACTGATACCTGAGCAGGAATGGGGAAAGGCACACCATCTCCTCATCTTTCACGGGCGCCGGGTCTGCCGGGCGAGGAAACCGGAGTGTATATCCTGCACCTTGAGAAAGATTTGCAAAAACCCTCCATGCAGGTCCAGATAGACGTCCATCGCTTTATGCAATACCATGTGTTGCAGATTAACTACCATCAAGTTTAAGAGATATCTTTATTCTCATAGATCCTCAAAGAGCCTGCCAGGGACACCACGAATATCATCAAAAAAACCACTCCAATGACCAATGCTTGAAGCCAATCAGGACTGCTCAAAATACGTGTCAGCAAATTATAGGCTGTACCCTGGCTGTATCTTTCCACCAGCCACACTAAGCCTGCCGGTATCAAAAAAATCGCCATAATAACTATAACATTCAAAAGCCTGGTCTTAATACCGCCAAATTTAAAATAAAGTGGATAATAGGTTGCTCCAATGATGACTATTCCACACAATGCCCCTAACAGATCTTTGCTGGCAGGATATCTCACTATCTCCCCCAACCCAAATATATTGTTGATCAGAACAATGAAAATACCAGCAGCAAGACCGATAACCGCATAAACAAAAATTGACAGATACTTGGACAAAACGATATCTTTCCTTCTAATGGGCAGACTGTTTAAGAAAACCTCACTCCTGTTCTGTTCATCATAGGAACAGGCACCTACAATTAAAAAATAACCGATAAAACAGGTGCAGGTAGCATATAGAGCAGGAGCGATATCAGCAGCCATAGTAGTACTGGAAAGCACCAGCAGCAGTACTGGAATATAAAACAACAGATACCACAGCGTTTTCTTCTGAATAATGAGGTCCTTGATCAACAGGTTAAACATGGCTGTTCCCCCTAACAGTATAAAGCATGATATCCTCCAAAGTAGCTTTTTCAATCAGCACAGAACTGCCAAACAACTGGCGTGCCCTATGCACATCCCGAGTCAAACCTGTAAAACCATACTTGCTTTGATTGATACCAACAAATTCCCTTTTCAACTCCTCATCCAGGAGTTCATTCTCCCCTTTGACCAGGGCATACCTTTCCATAATCGTATCTTTGGCTTCAGAAAAAACCAGTTCACCTCGATTGACAAACGTAATATAATCAGCCATTTTGTCGAGGTCTGTGGTCAGGTGAGTTGATAAAAAAATACTTTTATTTTCATCCTGGATTATCTCTGCCAATATATCCAGCAGTTCACTGCGGAAAATAGGGTCAAGACCAGAGGTGGGCTCATCCAGAATGAGCAGGTCAGCATGGTGTGATAAAGATATAACCAGAGAAAACTTCATTTTCATCCCCCGGGAGAGATCCTTGATTTTTTTCCGGGGTGAAAGCTCAAAGCGATCCAGATAATCTTTAAAAACACTGTCATCCCACCTGCTGTAAAAAGGAGCGATGATTTTTTTCATCTCTAGAACACTCAGTTCATTGTAAAAATGGTTTTCATCATAAACAAAACCGATCCTTTCTTTGACCTCAAGCTCATCCTTGATATTATCAAGCCCGAACACCTTAATTTCGCCGGAATCACGCCTGAGCAGGTTCATAATCAATCTGATGGTAGTAGTCTTACCGGCACCATTTGGCCCTATAAAACCCATGATATAGCCCTTTTCCAGAGTAAAACTGATGTTATTCAGTGAAAAACCCGGATAGTTTTTAGCAAGATTCCTTACATCCAGGATCTCATTCATACTTCTCCCTCCTTATCAATGAAATCAAGCATCTCCTTCAATTCTGTAAGGCTGATGCCCAGGAGCCTGCTCTCGGCAATCACCTCAGACAGTTTCTCCTCCAGCAACCTGAGCCTTTTTTCACGAAACAATTCCTTGTTCTCACCGGAAACAAAGGAACCTTTGCCTCCAACTGTTTCAATAAAACCGTCTTTTTCCAACTCATGATAAGCTCTTTTGGTTGTGATCACACTGATCTGAAGCTCTCTAGCAAGACTGCGAATCGAAGGCAGTGCATCTCCCGGTTTAAGTTCCCCCATCATAATTTGATTCTTAATCTGGCTTGCTATCTGTTCGTAAAGCGGTTCCTGAGAAGAGCCACTGATGATAATTTTCATTCTCAGCCCCCTTCCTGTGCATATCGTATATGCCGTATATGTACAGTATATACAGTATGCACAGCCGTGTCAACCTTTTTTTATCCAGATATAACTTTGACTCAATTTTTTCATCCTCTTATTTTGGTGCCCAGTGACAACATGGTGATGCCACAAAAAAAACAGCCTCCTTTCCAAGAGACTGTTTGCTCTTTTTACCTGATATACTGCGCTTATTTATTCTTTGTCCTCTTCCTGAAAAACAGTGATCAGCATCTCCGCCAGTATGCGGCCAAAGTGATTGTACTGGCTTTCTAGGTAATCAATATGTTCATAATAAAATTTCGCCTTATCTTTTAACCCATCCTCTGGGCGATCACAAACATCTGTCAAAAGATTTTTACTGCTTTGCGCAGCCTCTACGACAATTTCGATCTCCCGTTCATAGTTTTTCTGAATGGTTTCTGCCGCAATTTTTGAAATATTGCGCTCTGCTTCATAGTGATCACGGCGACTCCCCTTAACCCAAACCTTCCGAACATTCCCTACACCCTCCAAGATACGGATATTAATGCTGACAGTTGATTTACTGACACCGAGCATCTGAGCAATGTCCTCCAGCCCCAATGGCCTGTCCGCTAAAAAAAGAACCCCATAGATACGCCCGATTACATCGGGAAGCCCATACAGAGCGTAAACCCTGCCTAAAGCATCAATAATAATATTGCGTGCCTCTTCTAACTTCTTATTTTCGTTATCTGTCCGCATTACAACCCCTGGTTCCTCAACCAAAACGCCCCCCCACTCTCCCCTGACATCAGAGCAGGCAGTAGGAATCCAGGTCTGCACCTCCTAGTCCAAATAATCGATATTTTATACTGGTGACAGGTATTTTACGTCAACATCTATAATCTATAACACCATTTCAGTAAAGAGCTTGTTGCTGCTATCATCAGTACTGCCAACAAAACAGAACCGGCGAAAACACCGCCCACAGAGGCCAGTGATATCGCCCCACTGCTCTGGATCAAGATAATTATATAACAATATGCCGCCAAAAACCCAATCAGGGCAATGAAAGAGAGCATACCGGGCAAGGCAATCGGCACCTGCTCTAAGGCCATATCAGAGATAGAACCGCTGTGATAAAAAACCTTATTCATGGCCGCAGCCGCCGGAGCCAGGCTAAACGCAATACCCGCTGCCGCTCCAACAAAGGTAAACAAGAGCACGAACAGCACCGACGCACCTTGATGACCAGCAGCAATAACAACGATCCCGGCAGTCCCCAGGGCAAAGAGAACCAAGGGCAGGTACGCCAGGAACTTCCCCAGAGCCAACTGCCCTGGCTTTACGGCTGCCAGCCACAAAACCCCCAGGCGGTCCGCTTCAGACTGATATGACGTGGCGATCATCTCCCCAAAACAGAAAACCCAGATCACATAGGCGGTAATTAGTGGTGATGGCAGGGTTCCCACAAATGTGCGCACCCCAGGGTGCGAAAAAGGAACCACTGAAAGAATTAGCCAGAATATCAGACGAAACTTCGTTAAAGAGTTACGCTGCAGGGAGAGCCACTCTTTCAACATGACCGCCTGGACCACTGATGGTAGATGGAGTGCAGACAAAAACGACATGACCCACCACGCCTGATCATTTTTAAAACGGATAGTCTGCTCTTCCTGCAGCAGCAGGGCTTCTCCCCATAAATAGGCCAGGCCTCTTTCAATATAAATGATGATCAAACCTGCCACCAAAAAGATGAGCAGCCACCAGTTAACAGGCTGAAAAACCGACAGCTTCAGCCAAACCGCACCAAACACCCGTCCTTTGGCCAGGTTCACCGCGAGCCAGATGGCACCTGCCATCCCAGTGAGTACAATTAAGGCTGCCACAATGAAAAGCAGCCCACTGATCCCGCTCATAAACCGCTTGATCAGCATAACTGCCAGAACAGCAGCAAAGAGAGGCAAAATAAAGGCCAAACCCACTAGTAAGAAAACCTGACCTGGAAACCAGCTATATGCCAGCACCAACGCAAGCAACAGAGGGGCCTGCATGGTTGGCCGCAGGATATCCAGATAAGTAACCATGAAAGCTGACAACACAACATCCCTGGGGCGCGCCAGCAGCCGGTCCAGCCGGGCCTCATCCCTGAACAGCATTCCCCCAGCCCGATTATAGCCGTTGCCGAAGCCCATAAGTAAGTTCATGGCCACCAGGAAACCCAGGATGCCTGGCAGTGCCAGGGAAGCTCCCTGTTTTGGCAGAGCAGTGTTCAACCAAAAGATAATCATCACTACCCCTATCACTTCAAAAAGGATGAACCAGACACCAGAGCGGCCAAAGCGCAGCCGGTAATTCCAGGTTTCTCTTAATTTACTTGCTGCTAGAATCCAACTCTGACCCATCACTGCCCTACCCCCTTGCCTGCGGCAATTTTCAAGAACAACGGCTCCAACCCGCCATTTATAAGGAAAGACCTGCAGAGTTCATCCACCGTACCCAAAGCTTTCAGCTGCCCCTGGTGGATAATACCCACCCGGTCACACACCTTCTCAGCAACATCCATCACATGTGTTGACAGAAAAACTGTTTTTCCTCTATTCCGGAGATCGATCAGAATATCTTTAATCTGAGCCAGGGTAGGAGCATCAAAGGCGTTGGTCAGCTCATCAACGATGATCAGCTCCGGATCGGTCAGTAGTGCCAAAGCTAGGGAGATCTTGCGCTTCATGCCCATGGAATAGGTGGAGATCATCTGGTCACCCCACTTCTCTAGATCGAGCACAGCTAAGAGTTCTTCTGTTCTTTCCTTAATCTTATCCTGCGGCAAATTGTAGAGGCGGCCTGCCACCAACAGGTGTTCCCGCGCTGTCAGCCTTTCATAAACCAAAGGAGTATCAGGAACATACCCAATCAATCGTCGAGTTTCAGTTCCCGGCTGCCATAGGTCCTCCCCGTGAACCTTCACAATATTTAAATCTTTTTTCACTAAGATCGTATAAAATGAAAAAAAGGAGGA
>CALGIY010000340.1 GCA_937914965.1 uncultured Thermoanaerobacteraceae bacterium
CTCATCCCGGGTAGTCAGGGCAGTAATACCCCTTCCCCCGCGGTGCTGACCACGGTAGGTATTCACCGGTATGCGCTTGATATAGCCGCGCCTAGTAAGGGTCACCACTATTTCCTCATCAGGGATGATATCTTCATCTGTCATCTCAGGATTCCTACCGGTAATCACTGTTCTGCGGTCATCCCCAAATTTTTTCTTAACTTCCAGGAGTTCTTTGCGCACTACACCCCGGAGTAGTTCCTCCCGAGAGAGGAGTTCTCTTAAACCGCTGATTTTTTCTTCCAGTTCCTTTTTCTCATCCAAAAGCTTCTCCCGCTCAAGCCCGGTCAGTCGCCGGAGGCGCATATCCAGGATAGCCTGGGCTTGTTTCTCGCTCAAACCAAATTTCTCCATGAGCCCCTGGCGGGCTTTCACTTCGGTCTGCGATGATCTGATCAATTTGATCACTTCATCGATATGATCAAGAGCAGTTACCAGCCCATCGACAATGTGCAGGCGATCTAAAGCACGCTTTAGTTGATACTTAGCCCTGCGGCGCACCACTGTAACCTGATGCTGCAGGTAGTAAGCTAGCACCTGCTTTAAGTTGAGGGTACGCGGCTGCCCGTCAACTATGGCTAGCATATTAACACCAAAGGTCTCCTGCAGTCTTGTGTGCTTGTAAAGCCTATTTAAGACCACCTGGGGATTAGCATCTCTCTTTAGTTCTACCACTACCCGCATCCCAGTGCGGTCTGATTCATCCCGGAGATCACTAATTCCATCGATCTTTTTTTCCTTAACTAGTTCCGCAATCTTCTCAATCAAACGGGCCTTGTTCACCTGGAAGGGAAGCTCGGTAATCGCAATATGGCTGCGATTACCGGATACATTTTCTATCTCTGCCCTCCCACGCATAACCACAGACCCACGGCCTGTTGTATAAGCCTTTTTGATGCCACCCCTGCCCAGAATATAAGCACCAGATGGAAAATCTGGCCCAGGAATGCGCTCCATCAGTTCTTCAATAGGCGCCTCTGGATTCTCAATAAGGTAAACTAACCCGTTGATCACCTCGCTCAGGTTATGAGGAGGGATGTTGGTGGCCATTCCCACCGCGATCCCAGATGATCCGTTGACAAGCAGGTTTGGAATTCTGCTGGGCAGCACCGCTGGTTCCGTCTGGGACTCGTCATAGTTGG
>CALGIY010000341.1 GCA_937914965.1 uncultured Thermoanaerobacteraceae bacterium
GGATTATCTGCTTTCACAGATTTTGGGTTTAATATGTATTCTATTGGGGTTGTGGTGGGGATCGATGCCCGGGACGGATTTGTAGCAGTAAAGGGCTGGCAGGATCTTTCATCAAGGCATTTTATAGATGTAGCCCGTCAGATGCAGGAACTCGGCTGCGGGCGGGTTGTTTTTACTGATACCAGCAAGGATGGCATGCTTTCAGGACCCAATATTCAGGCGACAGGAGAACTTGCCAAAGAAACTGGGCTGCGGGTAATCGCCTCTGGTGGGGTAGGATCACTTGATGATCTCAAGTCCCTGCGTCCCCTGGAACCGTTGGGAGTAGAAGGGGTAATTCTGGGAAAGGCTCTCTACGAGGGTAAATTTTCACTACAGGATGCTTTTGAGGCTGCTGGAGTGTAAGGAGACAGTAAGTGCTTGACCACTTGTGGATAAAAATGTATACTAATTAATTATATGCGCTTGCATACAAATTAGGGGGATTATAATGGGTAATAAGCGCCTTATTCCCTGCCTTGATGTTAAGGGGGGGCGGGTTGTCAAAGGTGTGAAATTCGGAGATTTGAGGGATGCCGGTGATCCGGTGGCCATGGCTGCAGAGTACGAAGCAGCAGGTGCAGATGAACTGGTTTTCCTTGATATCAGCGCAACTGTTGAGAGGCGCAAAACCATGGTCAATTTGGTAAAACAGGTTGCAGAACAGGTTTCCATTCCTTTTACGGTTGGTGGAGGGATCAGGAAACTTGACGATATCAGCAATTTACTGCAAGCTGGAGCTGATAAAGTTTCTGTGGGCTCCGCTGCGGTCGATAATCCTGAACTGGTGACCGATGCCGCCAAGAAGTTTGGAAAAGGGCGTATTGTAGCTGCTATCGATGCCCGCCAGACTGAGCCGGGCCGCTGGGAAGCCCTTACTCACGGGGGTACCAGAGGCGCTGGGGTCGATGCGGTTTCCTGGGCACAGGAAATGGAAAAACGGGGGGCAGGAGAGATTCTGCTGACCAGTTTTGACCGTGATGGTACCAAAGATGGCTATGACCTGGAACTTACCCAGGCTGTGAGTGAGGCGGTGAATATTCCGGTTGTTGCCTCTGGTGGTGCTGGGAATCTCGAGCATCTCTACCAGGGTGTCACAACTGGGAAAGCTGATGCAGCACTGGCAGCATCCATTTTTCACTACCGTGAATACACCATCAGGGATGCAAAGCAATACCTAGCAGAGAGAGGAGTTTCTGTAAGGCTGTGAAATTGCAACCGGTCTTAAATGACAACAAACAAATAGAGGATTTTTTGGGCACTGTTAAGTTTGATTCGGCTGGGTTGGTCCCGGCTGTAGTGCAAGATGCGGCCAATAATGAGGTTTTAATGGTCGCCTGGATGAACCAGGAGTCCCTGAAGCGCTCTTTAGAAAGTGGGCAGACCTGGTTTTTCAGCCGGAGCAGGCAGTCTCTCTGGCTGAAGGGGGAAACCAGCGGCAGCTACCAGCTGATCCGGGAGGTGCGCCTCGACTGTGACGGCGATACTCTGCTGGTCAAGGTGGAACAGGTGGGTGTGGCCTGTCACCTGGGGACCAGGTCCTGTTTTTCCCGGGTTGTAGGGAATCCAGCTGGTACAGTTGATCCCGCGAGGATCATTACCGATCTGTATACCCTGATCCGGGAGCGCCGGGAGAATCTTCCTGAAGGGTCTTATACGACAACGCTCTTCCAGAGGGGAAGAGGACGAATTGCTCAGAAGGTCGGGGAAGAGGCGGTGGAGGTGGTTGTTGCTGCCATGCAGGATAACCACCCTGAGCTGGTGGAGGAGACTGCTGACCTGATCTACCACCTGCTGGTGCTTCTGGTGGAGTGTGGTGTGACCCCGGAGGAGATCCGTGCCAAACTGGCGGAACGGCGGCGGTAATGATGGATATTAACTTGAGCAAGGAACTGAACCCAGAACAGCTAAAAGCAGCGACACACACCGATGGACCCCTGATCATCTTTGCTGGGGCGGGCAGCGGGAAGACCCGGGTACTCACCACCCGCATGGCCTGGCTGATTCAAACCGGCCAGGCTTCGCCTTTTGGGCTGCTGGCAGTCACGTTCACCAACAAGGCCGCCCGCGAAATGCTGGCGCGCATGTCGGCCATCCTGCCGATCGATACGCGCGGCCTCTGGATCGGCACCTTCCACGGCCTGTGCAACCGCATGCTGCGCGCGCATCATCGCGACGCCGGCCTGCCGCAGACCTTCCAGATCCTCGACGTCACCGACCAGCTCGCCGCCATCAAGCGGCTGATGAAGGCCAACGGCGTCGACGACGAAAAATTTCCGCCGCGCGACGTGCAGCGCTTCATCAACGGCGCCAAGGAAGAGGGCCTGCGCCCCGCCGACGTCGAAGCCTATGACGCGCACCGCCGCCGCCTGATCGAGATCTACCAGCTCTACGAAGCCCAGTGCCAACGCGAAGGCGTGGTCGACTTCGCCGAGCTGCTGTTGCGCGCCTACGAACTGCTGTCGCGCAACGCGCCGGTGCGCGAGCACTACCAGCGCCGCTTCCGCCATATCCTGGTCGACGAGTTCCAGGACACCAACACGCTGCAGTACAAGTGGCTGCGGCTGCTGGCCG
>CALGIY010000342.1 GCA_937914965.1 uncultured Thermoanaerobacteraceae bacterium
GCTTCCGCGATTCCCGGGAATGAAAAACTGATCGGACGTACGATTAATCAACTTTTCAAACAAGGCGCGCGGGTTATCTATGAGACCCTGACCGATATTCATGTCTCGGGCCACGCCCGCCAAGAAGAACTAAAGATGATGCTTAATTTAGTAAAACCCAAATATTTTGTGCCAATTCATGGCGAGTACCGCCATCTGGTGCAACATGCCCGTCTCGCCCAAGAGATGGGGGTACCCACCGAAAACGTTTTTATTCCCGAAATCGGTGATGTCATGGAGTTTACCGCCCATTCCGGTCGGGTGGCCGGGCGCGTGGCGTCGGGGCGCATTTTTGTCGACGGGTTAGGCGTTGGGGATGTGGGCAATGTGGTCCTGCGCGACCGGAAACAGCTTTCCCAGGATGGGATCTTAATTGCCGTGGTCACCATCGATCGGGAAAACGGACAAGTCATTGCCGGGCCGGATGTGATCTCCCGCGGTTTTGTTTATGTCCGGGAGTCAGAAGAATTGATCGATGAGGCCAAAGAAAAGATTCGAGCTGTTTTAAGAGAATGTGAACAGGATAAGACCACAGAATGGGCCACGATCAAATCTTATGTCCGCGAGACTGCTGGTAAGTTCTTCTACGAGAGGACAAGAAGGAGACCCATGATTCTGCCAATTATCATGGAGGTCTGAGCTTAAATAAGTAGATATAAATCAAAGAAGGGGAAGTACATAAAATGTACAACCCCTTCTTTTTTCTAGAATCATAAAACTACAGTGTGGATTCTTTAATAATGTTTGATACGTCTAAACATTTGTTAGCTTCCCTTTTTGAGAAATTTTGTGCAGAAAAAAGCGAAGATCAATGACGATTACGATCTCCACTTTTTAAGTTTTATTCGGTATGAAAATGCGAAAAAGAGATCTGCTGCCCTGGCTGGAACTCTGGCCTCAGGTACACATTGGGGTTAGTGCTCCTTACCTGGACGATTTTTCCCATACCGGTGCCTGTAGATTGCACTACCAGTGTTACTCCGGATAGTTCAACCTCCTGGTAAGGAGATGTGGTCTCTTCTTCGACTGAAAGAACCAGTTCCAGTGGAAGGGGGGTATATAAGATCAATGTACAACATCCCCCTTCTTCTTTTTGTCTTCTGCGATCATCTCCTGGAGCTTTTTCACCGATTCACCAACTCCACCGACATCATCGATTAATCCTACTTCTACTGCATCCCTACCTACAAGGACAGTCCCAATATCCCGGGCTAGTTCGCCTGTTTGGAACATTAATTCCCGGAACTTTCTTTGGCTGATGCGAGAGTGCTTCTCCACAAAACGGACCACCCTGTCCTGCATTTTGTCAAGGTATTCGTAGGTTTGGGGAACTCCGATCAAAAGACCTGACAATCTGATGGGATGGATGGTCATGGTGGCTGTTTCAGCAATAAAGGAGAAGCGAGAACTTACTGCCACGGGAACACCGATAGAATGACCTCCTCCCAAAACCAGAGAAACGGTTGGCTTCGACATACTGACGAGCATCTCAGCAATGGCAAGACCTGCCTCGACATCTCCTCCCACAGTGTTTAAAATGATAAGTAAGCCTTCGATATCTGGATTTTCTTCAATAGCTATTAACTGTGGGATAATATGCTCATACTTTGTTGTTTTGTTTTGGGGAGGCAGGATTAAATGCCCCTCGATCTGGCCGATAATGGGAAGACAGTGAATATTGGTTTTTGCTGTTGGTACTTCCAATTGCCCAAACTCTTTAATATTGTCGATTTTTCTTACCCCTTGTGCTTTTTTTCTCTGTCTCGGTGGAGCGGGCGGCGCTGTTGGTTGTTGCCTTTCCTGCATAGAAAGAGCCATCCCTTCATAAGTATGTTTATTTCTATTATTAGCTACTGCAGATAAATAATGCGGTTTTCCGTAAACGATATAAGTGTTATAATTTGGGAGGATACTGAGAGGAGAAGGAAAATAGCTGTGGCAAAAGTCAAAAAACGACATTCAAGACGTTCTACTGGAGATAATTTAAAATATGAAATTTTAGGGGTTATTCTCTTTACCCTGTCATTTTTTATCCTGGTAAGTCTTTTTACCTCAACCGGGGTGATTGGTGATTTATTGATTAGCCTGTTGACCGTCTGTACTGGTAAAGTGGGTTGTTTACTTATAACCGGTATGCTGCTTTACTTTGCCTGTAGTTGCTGCTGGCTTCGTCAACCATTTATAGGTAACCCCCGCACTATTGGGATTATTTTGTTGTTCTTAGTTGCCTTAGTTGTATGCCACCTTTTTTTCCTGCCGGCAGACGCCTCACGGAGTGTTGCAGTATCACTCCTCTGGAAAACAGGTCTTATGGGGAATGGAGGCGGTGTTCTTGGCGCCATTTTATGCATAGTATCACTTTACCTCCTGGCGCGGATAGGTACGATTATTCTGACAATTGCTTTATCGATTATTGGTCTCATACTGCTGACCGGGGTATCTTTTAGTGAAGCAATGAAATCAGTAGGTAGACTTTTAGCAAAAGCTGGTTTAGCTATGAAAAGGGGTTTTGAGCGTTTTCTTTTTATTGAAGATGAAATATCTGAGAAAACAGTGAAGAAGCAGCCAGTAAAGATTGAAAAGAAACAGGATATACCTAAGATCATCGATTACAGTGCCCACCGGACTCCTCAAGAAGAAGTGATAGAGGAGGAAGAACTGACACCAGAGCCAGAACTAACACCACAGCCAACAGAACCAAAAACCAGGGGTGATTACAGCTTACCGCCGGTGACACTGTTAAAAAAACCCTTAAAGGTCAAAAGCAGCCGCCTGAATAAAGAGCTAATCGAGAATGTGCGTATACTCGAGGAAACCTTGGAAAGCTTCGGTATCAAAGTTTGTGTCAGCGAAGTTCATAAAGGCCCTGCGATTACACGCTATGAAATTCAACCTGCGCCTGGGATAAAGGTGAGCCGCATCATGAGATTGGCCGATGATATTGCCCTCAGCCTAGCAGCTACTGCTGTTAGGATTGAAGCACCTATCCCAGGAAAAGCCGCCATGGGTATCGAGGTTCCCAATAAAGAAATAGCTACTGTCTGCCTTAGGGAAATACTAGAGACTTCTGAATTCCAGGATGCTGGATCCAAAATTACCATTGGCCTTGGTAAAGATATCGCTGGGAATACGATTATTACCGACCTGGCAAAGATGCCACACTTGTTAATTGCTGGTGCAACTGGGTCCGGCAAAAGTGTCTGCTTAAATACAATCATTTGCAGTGTGCTGTTTAAGGCTACACCAGACGAGGTAAAGTTACTGATGGTCGATCCCAAAATGGTGGAACTGGTTACTTATAATGGGATCCCACATCTGCTAGCACCTGTTGTAACAGACCCTAAAAAAGCTGCTTCAGCCTTGAGATGGGTGGTCAAAGAGATGGAGTCCCGGTATGAACTCTTTGCCTCAACAGGAGCTCGGGATATAACCAGGTATAATGCTCTAATTTCAGCGAAAGAAGAGACACAGCAGCAGCCCTTGCCTTATATTATTGTTGTCATCGATGAGTTGTCAGATTTGATGATCATCGCCCCGGTTGATGTTGAGGATACCATCTGCAGACTAGCTCAGATGGCCCGGGCTGCTGGGATCCATTTGATAATAGCTACTCAGCGTCCCTCTGTGGATGTGATCACAGGAGTGATCAAGGCAAATATACCTTCGCGAATTGCTTTTGCTGTTTCATCACAGATCGATTCCCGGACTATTCTCGATATGAATGGGGCAGAAAAACTGCTGGGTAGGGGGGATATGCTCTTTTTACCTGTAGGTGCCATCAAGCCCCTGCGTGTTCAGGGTGCTCTTGTTACAGAGAGCGAGGTTGAAGAAGCTGTCGATTATCTGGTAAAACAAGGGGATTCGGGCCAACTTTTGGAGTTCTCGGTACAGCAGGATGAATCTCCAGAAGAAGTTGACTACGGGGATGAACTGTTTTTTGATGCAGCAAAACTGGTTATTGAAATGGGTCATGCATCTTCTTCTTTGCTTCAGAGGCGCCTCCGTGTCGGTTACGCTAGGGCTGCTAGGCTGATTGACACCTTAGAGGCAAAAGGCATTGTTGGTCCCTTTGAGGGGTCCAAACCAAGGGATGTTCTAATGACCTCAGATCAGTTTTACAGGTATTTTGGAAAATAAGATGATTGCAAAGGTAGGAAGATCTCGGTTATCATAGTAATAAGCAATGTTAAGTAATATATCAGCATTTGTTTAGATAATAGGGGGTGGTCCAGATGGCCCACCTGACAAAAAGGGAAAAAGAAATTCTGGGCTATCTAAAAAAAGACCCCATGATTTCCCAGGATGAACTGGCTGCGAGGATGCATATCTCGCGGTCTGCCGCTGCTGTACACATCTCTAACCTCATGCGCAAGGGTTATATTATCGGCCGGGGTTATATTTTAGATGAAAGGTCAAGAATTCTAGTAGTTGGCAAGACCTGGTTGGAGATAGTGGCACAGGTGGAAGTATCCAGGATCAGCATTTCATGCGGTGGCTTGGGATATACTATGGCTGCTGAACTGTCCAGACACCAGGTAACACCTACTCTGGTAACTATGCTGGGTCAGGATGAGATTGGTGATCAACTCTACCAGTATCTCTTACGAAATGGTATCAATGTCCAGCACATTATTCGTACCCGCAGCTACCCAACCCCTAAGCGACTGATTGTCAGACAGGATGACACTACTCTATACGAAGTAATGGATGAAAAAATTGAGCATAACTTAATCAAGAGAGCAATGAAGACCCGGGATGAACTATTGAAAACAGTAAAGGTTTTAGTGCTCGATGGAACTCTAGGGAAGCCTGCAATAGAGGGAATTTATGCGCACATTAAAGAATTTAATGTGCAGACTGCTATTGTTGGGTGTTCTTTTGATTGGTATAAGCAGCAAGGATTTTTCGGTTGTCCACAGTTTTTCCTGGTTTGCCATGACAGCGAACTAGAAAGTTTTTCCGGGGAAATACTAGGTGGGATTCCCGAGAATAGTTTCCCTATTTGCAGCGAAATTGCCAGCCAGGGCTTAGCTGCTTTGATAGTTATTTTTGGCCAGCAGGGATTGGTGCTGGCAACAAAGAAAGAAGTTATATTTCTTCCTGCCTCTCCTCTCAAAGGAACTGGAACACTCTTAAGCATAACCGCCGGGATTGCAGGGGGGCTGGCAGCAGGCTACGGATTCCGGATGGCAGCTCGCCGGGCTATGGGAAAAACAGAATTGTCTTGAGGGGGGTTATTATGAAGATCGGAGAAATTCTGAGAACAGAACGGGAAAAGAGGGGTCTTTCTCTTGCTGAAGTTGAAGAAGCAACTAAAATAAGAGCAAGATACCTGCAGGCACTAGAGGAAGAGAGGTTCAACGATATACCAGGGGAAGCTTATTGCCTGGGTTTTTTACGCAATTATGCTCGTTTTCTGGACATTGACCCTGAACCGTTGATCTACGACATGAGATCGCAATCGGCTCATATAGATGAGCAAGTTCCTTCCCCCTCTGTGTTTGAACTTTCAACCCCTCGCCGCTTTTCCGGAGGTAAGGTGGTTTTTGGTTTAGCTGTTCTGGTCGCTTTGGTTTTTCTAGTATATTCACTACTTTTTAATACAGAGGAAAAGGTTCCTTCTCCAACAGACAATACACCTTCTCAAAGAGAAGATGTCAACCAGAAAGAGCCTACGGAAAAACCATCCCAGAGAGAGACAATTATTCTGCAGTTGACAGGTAAAGAGAGGAATAACAATTGATGCAGCAAACGTTTCAATGGTTCACAAGTTCAAAGATC
>CALGIY010000343.1 GCA_937914965.1 uncultured Thermoanaerobacteraceae bacterium
CGCCCAGCACCAGTTGGGAGACCTAGTATTTGTGGAACTCCCTGAGTTGGACAGCGAATTTGATGCAGGGGACACCATAGGGGTTATCGAATCGGTAAAATCCGTGTCTGATATGCATACCCCAGTGTCAGGTACGGTTATTGCAGTCAATGAGAGTCTCGATGATGCTGCTGAAACCCTAAACAACGACCCTTACGGACAGCATATTGCAGTCCTCAAGATTAAAGATCAAAAAGAACTGGATAACCTAATGAATGCAGTTGATTACGAGGACTTTTGTAAAAAAGAGCAGAATATGTAGCCAATGCATCACATATCAAATCTTCCGCGGATCATGCGGAATTTTCCAATTATACTGAAATATAATGTGTGCCTATAGAAGCGAGGGATAAATAATGAAAGACCTTATTGTCATCGGTGGTGGGCCTGGCGGTTATGTGGCTGCCATCAGAGCAGCCCAGCTGGGGATGAGTGTCTGCCTGGTAGAAAAGGACTCCTTGGGAGGCACCTGTCTCAACAGGGGTTGTATCCCCACCAAAGCGTACTTCCAGAACGCAGCAGTGCTCCGCACCCTGGCCCGCTTGGGTGATTACAGTGTTGAGGGTGGAGAGTTTTCCTTTGACCTGGCCAAAGCCAGGGAGCGCAAGAACAAGATCGTTGGGAACCTGGCAGCTGGTGTCCAACAGCTGTTAAAAGCAAATCATGTCCAGGTAATCAGCGGAGAGGCCACCTTGAAGGATGCAGGGACAGTTGTAGTTGGGGATGAGGAAATCCACGGGCAGAAAGTCCTGATCGCCACCGGATCCATCCCATCCATCCCCCCTATCCCTGGTGCAGAACTCCCTGGAGTACTCACCAGTGATGAGATGCTTGACCTGGACACCCCCCCCCGCTCACTGGCCATTATCGGTGGCGGAGTGATCGGAATGGAATTCGCCTGCATTTTCCGCTCCTTTGGCTGCGAAGTGACGGTCTTGGAGTTCCAGCCTTCTATTTTGGGAAATGTTGACCAGGAAATCTTAAAAAGGATGGGGCTCTACCTCAGAAAACAGAAGATCACCCTCCATACCGGGACCGCTGTGCAGGAGATCAGCCACCAGGGTGATTCCTGGCTGGTTACAGCCACCGGCAAAAAAGGAGAACTGAAGATTAAGGCGGATCTGGTGCTGGTATCCACTGGGCGCAAACCCTGTACATCTGGGCTGGATCTCGATGCTTTGGGCATCAACTGCAGTGATAATGGCTTAATCAAGGTAGACGACAACTATGAAACAAGCCTTCCCGGAGTCTATGCCATCGGCGATGTCGTTGGCAAAATGATGCTCGCCCATGTCGCCTCAGAAGAAGGGATCGCAGCGGTGGAGAGGATGAACGGCCTTTCCAGCAACGTCGATTACGAGGCAGTACCATCCTGTATCTTTACCTTCCCTGAGATCTCCACTGTCGGGTTGAGTGAAGCCGAAGCCACTTCCCGGGGTCTGGATGTGAAGGTAGGCAAATTTCCCTTCGCAGCCAACGGTAAGGCCATGGCCATGGGAGAAACAGATGGCTTGGTCAAAGTAGTCGCAGATGGAGATGATGTCATCCGCGGCATTCATATCCTCGGACCCCATGCCAGTGACCTGATCCAGGAGGCCGCTGTAATTGTCAGAAACAAGATGAAGCTGACCGATGTCATCAATACCATTCACCCCCACCCAACCCTGGGGGAGGCACTGCATGAAGCGGTAATGGATGCGGCCGGAAGAGCAATTCACCTGGCCTCCAGGCATTAAGGAACTGTGTTTCGTCTGACTGGACAGGGAAATGCTAGATCAGTTATGATTTGAGTGTTTAATTTATATCCCCAATTTGGGCATAATAAACCACTAAATCTCACTAAAGGAGGAATTTTTCATCATGGCAAAGGACCCAAGAGAAATGCTTCAGGCGTTTACAGGAGGCATGAAGGAAGTAGCAAAAACAAATGGTGATCAGGTACGGGCATTTATGAACCTGCTGCAGGAGGATTACAAGCCAGGTGCTCTGGACACCAAAGCCAAAGAATTGATCAGTGTAGCAATATCCGCCTATAACCGCTGCGAATACTGCATCGTTTTTCACGTCTACAAGGCCTTAGAAGCCGGAGCAACCAGAAAAGAGATCTTTGATGCCGCCATGGTTGCTGTTGCTTTCGGGGGTGGCCCCGCGATGGCATACACATCGACACTACTCAAGGATTCCGTGAACACCTTTGCCCCTGACTTTGGTAAATAAACCAACTGCCATGCCTGTCAACAGGTGCTCATAAGATTTTGTTTTAACAGGGTTATCTACGAGAGAGGGTCTAAACGGCCCTCTCTTTTACTTTCACTCTATCCATCTTCAGGTATTGAAGTAGGTTAATACCTTATCATAAGATAATTTGTTATTATATAATCAAGATAATGCGAAATATGTCGAACTACTGAATGTGCCCGGGAGATGGAGAAAAAGTTGAGGAAGTTATCTACTGCTATTACTGCATTATTACTTGGTATAATAATAATCGCCGGGGCTGCTTACTTCGGGCCGAGAGCCATCTCGAGTGTTATAGATAAATACAACAGTCAATCCAAAACCAACAACCGTAGTAATGAAACAGCCGCCCCTGTTACAGGTAGTACAGAAAACCCCAGCCAAAATGATAGACTTGATTCCACAGAGCATAACTATAGGATTGAAGTCAGCACCAGCGAACAAAAGATGCGTGTCTATGACAATGACACCCTGATCAAGAAATGGACAGTCTCCACAGGAGAAAATAACTCCACACCACTGGGCCACTTCACCATCCAGAACAGAGGTGAATGGTTTTACAGCGAAAAATATCAAGAAGGTGCCATGTGGTGGGTGTCCTTTAAAGATTATGGAGTTTACCTTTTTCACAGCGTCCCTATGGATCGTCAAAGAAATATTATTGAAAAAGAGACAGACAAGCTAGGCAGTCCAACTTCTCATGGATGTGTCCGCCTGAAAGTTGATCAAGCAAAATGGATCTATGATCACATCCCTGAGGGTACCCCTGTGCATATCAAGTAACAACTCAAAAACAAATACCACGGGACTAACCTAATTAAAGGAATTGTCCCGTGGTATTATAATTTCAGCCAGGCTTTACTTGCCGGCCAATTTCTCCCTTTCCGTGGCTAACTCCAGCACAGCATAGTTTTCCGCATCGAACCGAACGCCGTAATCAGTCCAAGCCTGCTCTAGGGAAATGTAACCGTTTTTCACATCATCCCGTATCTTTTCCACGGGACGGTTATAAGGATTGCCGTAACCGCCACCACATCCGGTGACTAAACGTGCCACATCATCTTGGAGCAAAGGCAAGCGGGCACATTTTCCGAAAACCCGTTCCGGCTCACCATGGGCAGAGATAATTTTCACCTCATTGCGGGTACCGGGCTTGCCACCCTTCATGCCCCAGGGAAGGTATTTATGGCGGCCGAAGGTGGCGGTAAAGTGGGCCTCCTCCGCCAGTATGCGGTAGTCACGAATCACACCCGCACCACCGCGGCATTCCCCGGCCCCTCCCCAGGCGGTGTTAAGGGCATACTGGTCCACCAGGAAACCATACCGGGTCTCTGCTACCTCCACTGGGATAGTGTAGGTCTCACCATCACCGATACACACCAGGCCGTTTTCACCATCTTTGTCTCTACCGGCACCCCAACCCCCGGCAGTAGGCTCTACCAGCAGGGTGAGTTCTCCTGTGTCCGGGTGGATATTGGCCAACACATCAGCACAAACGCTCAAGAAATGGCCTGCGGTCAGACGATCTGGTACCACCGGTGCCATAGCACGCCAAATCAGATCTGTGACATAAAGCATAGTCTCCCAGTAGGTGGAGACAGCAGATGGGCGCTCCGCGGTAAAGATAGTACGCGGTTCTGTGATAATCTTCAATGGACGGAAGGCCCCTTCATTGGCGGGGATGGCCGGGTTGGTAAGTGCCTTGAAAATGGCACGTGCCCCAGCAATAAGGGCTGTATAGCTGCAGTTAACCGGACCCAAAACCTGGGGATGGCTACCCCTGAAGTCACAGGTAAACTCATCATCGGTAATGGTCACTTTAACACAAACCCTAAAAGGCCCATTGCCCAGTCCATCATCATCTATGTAATCCTCTGCCTCGAAAACCCCGTGGGGAAGCTTTACCAGTTCCAAGCGGGTGAGCTGCTCACCATTGTCCAACAGCTTTTCGATGCCGGCCATTACCGTATCCTTCCCGTATTTGTCGCAGGTTTCAATAAACCGTCGTTCTCCCACCCGCAGGGCGGCAACCCCGGCCCAAAGATCCCCCAATGTCATGTCAGGCATGCGTACATTAGCTGCGATGAGATCAATGAGACTCTGGATGGGTTTACCCTCTTCGAAGATTTTGATGCAGGGAAACTGCAGCCCCTCTTGATAAATCTCTGTCGAGTCGGTGGTCCAGCTTCCCGGGTCCTTACCCCCCACCTCTGTCCAGTGGGCTTTGTTAGCTGAAAAAGCCACCAATTCACCATCATAAAAAATGGGCATAGCTAGGCAGACATCGGAGAGGTGAGTGCCTCCCCCACCATAAGGATCATTTGTAATTATGATATCCCCGGGGTGCAGATTACCCTTTTTAGCAAATTTCTCAATAACATCCTTTACTGAAAAGTCCAGTGTTCCCAGGAAACCAGTTACCCCATTCCCCTGAGCTAAAAGACGTGCCTTGCTGTCGGTCAAACCACTGGCATAGTCCAGCACCTCGTAGATGATAGTGCTTTTACTGGTGCGCTGCAGTGCATAAAACATCATCTATGAGGTGCTGGATTATGCCAGTGGCCT